>JAJYTY010000079.1 GCA_021792835.1 Pseudomonadota bacterium | reverse complement strand
AGAGATTCTCGATACGGCTGGAAATCAGCATCTCGTTCGGCACGATGGATTCGGTACCGCCGGAACTGCGAACCACGGTGTAGCGGGTCTTGATGTCCTGGATGCGCCCCTGGAAGGTGTCCAGGCGCACGTTGTCTCCCACGCGTACGCTGCGCTCGAGCAGGATCACGAAACCGGACACGTAGTTGGCCGCGATGCGCTGCAGGCCGAGCCCGAGCCCTACGCCGAGCGCGCCGCCGAAGACCCCAAGCACAGTAAGGTCGATGCCCACCATCTGCAGCGCCGTCAGCAGCGCCACCGTGAACACGCCGGCGCGAATCAGGCGCGACACCACCAGCCGCAGGTTGACGTCCAGCGGGGACGCCAGCAGGCGCGCCTCAAGCAACGACGACATCCACAGTGCCAGCACCAGGGTCACCGCCACCGACACCACGCCGCGCAGCAGGGTCCATGCGGTCAGGCGCTGGGTGCCGATGTGCACCGACACGGCGTCCAGCGCCTCGCGGATCTCCGGCAGCGCACCGCTGAGGTACAGCAGCAGCCCGACGCCCGCGCACAGGCGCACCGCCCAGACCAGCCAGCGCGCGAGGTCGGGGTCGGCCAGCGCGCGCTGCGCCGCGCGCGCGGCGACCCGCGTCAGCAGCCACACCCCCAGCACCGGCAGCATCAGCTTGAGCAGGTCGGCGCGCAGCAACTGCGGCGTGGCATGACGGGTGAGCTGCAGCGCCAGCAGCGCCACCAGCGGCAGCCCGACCCCATGTTCGAGCGCGGCGCGCAGCGCGCCCTTCCAGTCGGGCGCCGTGAAGCGTCTCTCCACTATCGTGCCGGCCGCCAGGCCGAGCAGCAGCGTGCCGGCGATCAGCAGCAGCTGCCAGCGCAGCAGCGGCCACGGGTGGTGCGCGACGGCTTGCAGCAGCGGCGAGCCGTCGCGCAGCGGCAGCGCGTGCCTCACTGCGTGCTTCGCCAGGACGGCGCGCGCTTTTCCAGGAAGGCCTGCACGCCTTCGAGCGTGTCGGCTTCGTGGAAATTGCACACCATGGTCTGCGCCGCCAGCTGGTAGGCGCCGGCCAGGCCCATCTCCAACTGGCGGTAGAACTGCGCCTTGCCCATGGCGATGGCGCTCGCGGGCTTGGACAGCAGGTTCGACACCAGGGACTCGAGCTCCGCGTCCAGCGCGTCGGCGGGAACCGCGCGGTTGACCAGGCCCCATTCGAGCGCCGTGGCGGCGTCGATGAACTCGCCGGTCAGCAGCATTTCCATCGCCCGCTTGCGCGGCAGGTTGCGCGCCAGCGGCACGCTGGGGGTGGAACAGAACAGCCCGAGGTTGACCCCGGAGGTGGCGAAGCGCGCATCGCTGCTGGCCACCGCGAGGTCGCATTGCGCGACCAGCTGGCAGCCGGCGGCGGTGGCCATGCCATGCACCCGCGCGATCACCGGCTGCGGCAGCGCCACGAGGTCCAGCATGAAGCGCCCGCACAGCTCGAACAGTTCGGCGATGCCGTCGCCGCCCGCCTGCGGGCGCATCTCGCGCAGGTCGTGGCCGGCGCAGAAGGCCTTGCCGGCCGCGCGCAGCACCACCACGCGCGCCTGTGGATCGTCGCGCAACGGCGCCACCGCATCGCGCAGCGCGAGCAGCAGTTCGCGCGACAAGGCGTTGAAGGCCTGCGGGCGATTCAGGGTCAGCGTGACCACGCCGCGCGGATCGCGCTCGACCAGCAGCGGCGCCTGCGCGGCGGGCTCGGAACGCTCGGGAACGGTGGACATCGGCTTTCTCCGGTCAATGTCGGATCGCCGGCGGACCCACGCCCGCCGCGCGATGGGCACATTGTGCTACTGCCTGGGGCGCCTGGGGCCCGGACGCTCGCGGGGAGCGCGGCGCGGATCAGGAATCGACGCCGGCCAGCACCCGCAGGTGCTCGACCACGCTGCGGCCCAGCGCGCTGAGGTTGTAGCCGCCCTCGAGGCACGACACGATGCGTCCGCCGCAGGTCTCGTCGGCGAGGTCGCGGATGGCGCGGGTGATCCACGCGTAGTCCGACTCGACCAGTCCGAACTGCGCCATGTCGTCCTCCCGGTGGGCGTCGAAGCCGGCGGAGATGAAGATCATCTGCGGCGCGAACTCGCGCAGCCGCGGCAGCCAGCGGTGCGCGACGACCTCGCGCACCTGCGCGCCGCCCGTGTAGGCCGGCAGCGGCACGTTGAGCATGTTCGGCGCAGGATCCTCGGTCCCGCTGAATGGGTAGAAGGGATGCTGGAAGAAGCTGGTCATCAGCACCCGTGGGTCGCCGCCCAGGATGTCCTCGGTGCCGTTGCCGTGGTGCACGTCGAAGTCGACCACCGCGACGCGCTCCAGGCCGCGGCGGTCCAGCGCATGACGCGCCGCCACGGCCACGTTGTTGATGAAGCAAAAGCCCATCGCACGCGCGCGCGTCGCGTGGTGCCCGGGGGGGCGCACGGCGCAGAAGGCGTTGTCGAGTCGACCGTCGAGCACGGCGTCGGTGGCCGCGATGGCCGCACCGGCTGCGCGCAGGGCCGCGCGCATCGTGAAGGGATTCATCAGCGTGTCCGGGTCGATCCACGCGTAGCCCTCGTCGAGTGCGCCACGGGCGCGCAGCTCGGCCAGGTACAGCGCGCTGTGCGCCAGTTCGAGCTGATGCTCGTCGGCCAGCGGTGCCTGCGCACGTTGCAACACCCAGTCCAGGCCTGCGCTGATCAGCCGGTCCTCGATGGCCGACAGACGGGCCGGACATTCCGGATGGTCGTGGCCCATTTCATGGCGCGAACAGTCGGGATGGGTGTAGTACCCGGTGCGCATGTCGTCTCCTGGTCTGGTCATGGCCCAGGCCCACGCCCGGCGCGCAGGCACAATAGCCGCAGGCAGCGCTGCTCCCGCCCGGCGGTCGCGCTGCATCCGACACATTGTGCTCCCGGCCGTGCCGGCTCCACGTTGCGATGAATCACGAACTCGGCGCGCTGGTCGCGCAACTCGACGGCGTACTGGTCGGCAAGCGCGCGCAACTTCAGCTCGCCGTTTGCTGCCTGGTGGCCGGCGGCCATCTGCTGATCGACGATCTGCCCGGGGTCGGCAAGACCACGCTGGCGCAGGCGCTGGCGCGCAGCTTCGGGCTGGCGTTCACGCGCGTGCAGTTCACCGCCGACCTGCTGCCCGGCGACCTGCTGGGCGTGAGCATGCCCGAGCCCGGCGGTGGGGGCTTTCGCTTCCATCCGGGGCCGGTGTTCACGCAGGTGCTGCTGGCCGACGAGATCAACCGCGCACCGCCGAAGACCCAGAGCGCGCTGCTGGAGGCGATGGAGGAAGGCCAGGTCAGCGTGGACGGCCGCTCGCACCCGCTTCCCGAGCCGTTCTTCGTCATCGCGACGCAGAACCCGCACGACCAGCGTGGCACCTATGCGCTGCCCGAATCGCAGCTGGACCGCTTCCTGATGTGCCTGTCGCTGGGCTATCCGGATGCCGCGGCGGAGCGCTCGCTGCTGCTCGGTGAGGATCGGCGCGAGTTGCTGCGCCGCCTGCCGCCGCTGCTGGACCGCGACCGCCTGGAGCAGTTGCAGCGCCAGGCGCAGCAGGTGCACGTGGCGCCGGCGCTGGCCGACTATGTGCAGCGCCTGCTGGGCGCCAGCCGCGACAGCCGCGCCCTGCTCACCGGCTTGAGCCCGCGCGCCGGGCTGGCGCTGCTGCGCGCGGCTCGTGCGCACGCACTGCTGCAGGCGCGGGACTACTGCGGGCCGGAGGATGTGCAGGCCGTGCTGCCGGCGGTGGCGGCGCACCGCCTGGTGGCCGTGGGCGAAAGCGCGCCCGGCGGCTCCGCGGTGGGCGCGCAGCTGCAGGAACTGGTGCAGCGCACCGCGCTGTAGACGGCCGCGGGAGCGCAACGGGCCATGCCGGGTCGCTCAGCCGAGCCCCGCGATCCGCGGCAGGGCATGCTGCGCGAGGGCTTCGCGCGTTGGGCGCTGGCGCGCCATGCGCCGGGAGACAGTACCCGGCTGGGCCAGCGCAACGTGTACATACTTCCGTCGCGGGCGGGCTGGTTCTTCGCGCTGACCCTGCTCGTGCTGCTGCTGGGTTCGATCAACTACCAGCTCAACCTGGGCTACCTGTTCACCTTCGCCCTCACCGGCAGCGCACTGATGTCGATGTATGTCACGCACGCCAACCTGCGCGGATTGCAGCTCGAGCTGCCTGCCGCCGACGATGGCGAGATGTACGCGACACAGCCGGCGCTGCTGCGTCTGCGCCTGCGCGCCGACAGGCGCGCGCGCTGGGGGCTGCTGGCGCGCCTGGACGGCGCCGAGGCGCGCGCGCTGGACCTCGAGCCGGGCCGGGAACTCGAGCTCGCGCTGCCGTGGACGCCCTCGCGTCGTGGTCCGCAGCCCTGGCCAGCGCTGCGCCTGGAAACGCGCTTTCCGCTCGGGCTGTGGCGCGCATGGAGCGTGTGGCGTCCATCGCGCCGGATCTGGGTGTACCCGGCGCCGCTCGACCCCGGCGCCGCGTTGCCGGCGGCGCAGGGTGCGGGAGACGAGGCCGCGGCGGGTCGCGGCGGCGAGGCCGACGAACTCGACGATCTGCGCCCGTGGCGCAGCGGCGACCCGCTGCGCCGCGTCGTCTGGCGCAAGTCGCGCGACACGGCATGGGTGGTGCGAAGCGCGTCGGCCAGCGCGCCGCCGCGGCAGATCTGGCTGGACTGGGACGCGCTGCCGCCGAGCCTGGACGCCGAGACCCGGCTGCGCCAGTTGTGCGCGTGGGTGCTGCTGGCGCGCCGGGGCACCCTGCGCTACGGGCTGCGCCTGCCCGGCGGCGTGCTGGCCCCGGGCGAAGGCGATGACCATGCGCGCGAGTGCCTGCGTCTGCTCGCCGGTTGGGGCCTGGAGCAGCGAGCGTCATGAGCGGGCGCGATGCGGGATCGATGCGCGTCGGCGCGTTGCGGCAGCTGAGCGCGCTGCCGCGCGACGCGCAGGACACGCTGCTGGTGGTGCTGGTCGCCGCGGCCAGCGTGGCGCCGCTGCTGCCGCACCTGCCGCTTTGGGTGAGCGCGGCCACCGTCGCACTGCTGCTGTGGCGCGCGCTGCTGGCCGGCAGCGGCCGCGCGCTGCCGTCGCGCGGCCTGCTGGCGGCCTTGCTGGCGCTGGCGGTGGCGGGCACGCTGCTGCAGTTCCGCAGCGTGTTCGGCCGCGATCCCGGCGTGAGCCTGGTAAGCATGCTGCTGGCGCTCAAGCTCCTGGAGCAAGCGCCGAGCGATGCGCACAAGGCGTCGCGCGTTCCCGGGACGCGGCAGCGGCGCGACGCCTACGTGGTGTTCAACCTCGGCCTGTTCTGCGTGTTCGCGCAGTTCCTGTACACGCAGTCGGCCCCCGCCGCCACCTGGATGCTGCTGTGCACGCTGGGCTGGATCACCGCGCTGCTCGACGCCAACCTGCCGGCGCGCCGCCCGCCCCTTGCGCGCCGGCTGGCGCTGGGCGCGCGCCTGATCGGACTCGGGCTGCCGTTGACCGTGGCCCTGTTCGTGCTGTTCCCGCGACTGGCCGGGCCGCTGTGGAGCCTGCCGGACACGCACGTCGCGGCCAGCGGCCTGCCGTCCAGCATGGACGCAGGGACCATCGCCAGCCTGGCCCTGAGCGACAGCGTGGCCTTTCGAGTGCACTTCGACGGGCCGCGCCCGCCGCAGAGTGCGATGTACTGGCGCGGGCCGGTACTCGGGCATTTCGACGGCACGCGCTGGACCGCGCTGGCGCCGGCGCGGTCGAGGGACGACGCGAGTGCGACGCTGCACGACACCGGCAACCGCGTGCGCTACACGGTCACGCTGCAACCCACGCAGCGCAAGTTCGCCTTCGCGCTGGACGCGCCGACCGGCGCACCGACCCTGGTCGGCCAGCCGGGCACCACGCTGCGCGTGCTGCCCGACCTCGAACTGCGGGCCAGCAGTGACCTCACCCGGCTGACGCGCTACACCGCGAGTTCGTGGCTGCACTACCGCTACGGCCTCGACGAGTCCGCGGCGCGACTGCGCGAACTGCTGCAGTTGCCCAGCGGCTACGACCCGCGAACCGTCGCGCTGGGCCGGCAGTTGCGCAAGCGCTTCGGCGCGGGCGGCGCGCGCGCGGTGGCCGGCGCCGCGCTGCGCATGTTCCGCCAACAGCCGTTTCGCTACAGCCTGCATCCGGGCCGGTATTCCGGCCCCGATTCGATCGACCAGTTCCTGTTCCAGCGCCGCGTCGGATTCTGCGAGCACTATGCACAGGCCTTCGTCGTGCTGATGCGCGCGGCCGGGATCCCGGCGCGCATCGTCACCGGCTACCAGGGCGGTTCGGAAAACCCCGTCGACGGCATGTGGGTGGTGCGACAAAGCGACGCGCACGCCTGGGCCGAATACTGGGTGCGCGGCAGCGGCTGGGTCAGCGCCGACCCGACCGCGATGGTCGATCCGGCGCGCGTGGATCGCAGCGGGCAGACCCTGGAGTCGCGCGAGCCGCTGCTGGGGCTGGCGATGCTCGGCCGCGGGGATCCGCGCGCGCTGCGCATGCTGCGCGACGTCAGCGATGCGCTCGGAGAAACCTGGAACCAGTGGGTACTGGACTACGGCCAGACTCGCCAGCGCAGGCTGCTGAGCCGGCTGGGCCTGCACCGTCCGGGCAGCGCGCAACTCGCATCGGCCTCGGCGCTGAGCGTCACGCTGGCGCTGGCCGCGGGGGCGCTGTGGCTGCTGCTGGGCCGCGAGCGCGCGCGCCTGGACCCGTGGCAGCGCAGCTACGCGCTGCTGCGACGGCGCCTGCGGCGCGCCGGGGTGCAGGCCGGGGCTTCAGAGCCGCCAGCCGCGCTGGCGCGGCGCCTGCGCGGCGCGCCCGGCATGGACGCCGTCTGCGAGCTGCTGCTGGACCTGGAGCGTGCCCGCTATGGCGAGCCGCCGGCCGAGGTCGCGCAGCTGCGCGCGCTGCGCCGGCTTGCCGCGCGCCTGCCCCTGCCGCGCGATGCAGACGACACGGCGCCGCGGATGCCGTCGTAAACTCGCGCACGATCCGAACGGCGTCGTGCGCGGCGCCATGCTCCGTGCGGGAAAACACCTGAGCGCCCCAGGTTTTCTCGATTCCGCGGACCTTCTTGACTTTCGCCCAGGAGACGAACCATGAACACCCGTCGCCTTTCCGGACAACTGACGGCCGCGCTGCTCAGCGTCGGCATGTTCGCATTGCCGCCGGTGGCCAGGGCCGACCTGATCGGCACCCAGCAGATCGCCGGCCAGGTCGCCGGCCACGGCAACGTGGCCCATGAACGCCGCGTCGTCGAGCAATTCCTCGCGCGCGCCGACGTGCAGCAGCGCCTGCACCAGATGGGAGTCAGCGAGGCGCTGACGCAGCAGCGGGTGGCCGCGCTCAGCGACAACGAGATGGCCAGCCTGGCCACGCGCATCGGCTCGCTGCCGGCGGCCGGGACGCTGGGATTCCAGGAGACGGTGATCATCCTCCTGGTGGCGATCCTGGTCGTGCTGGCGATTTGAGCCGGGCCGCCTTTCGCGCGGCCGCGCTGGCCGCGCTGCTGGGACTGGGCGGCGCCCTCGGGGGATGCGCGCTGGCGCCGATGGGCGGCGGGCCGCAGTTCGTCGACGGCAAGCTGCTGCACCGCCCAGCCGGATTGCCGCAGCAGGCTCGCATCACCGGGGTCCCGTTCTACCCGGACGACACGAACGCCTGCGGCCCCGCGTCGCTGGCGGCGGTGCTGCGCTACAGCGGCGTGGACACCGATGTCGAGCGCCTGAAGCCGCAGCTGATCACGCCGGCGCTGGACGGCACGCTGCAGTACGACATGCTGGGCGCGACCCGCCGTGCCGGGCGCGTGGCCTACGTCCTCGACCCGAGCCTGGGCGAGTTGTTCCAGGACATCGCCGCGAACCACCCGGTGGTGGTGCTGCAGCGCCTGGGAATCACCAACCAGACCTGGCACTACGCGGTGGTGGTCGGCTACGACCTGCGACGCGACACGGTCACCCTGCACTCCAGCACGGCACGCTCGCTGGTGCTGTCGATCGGCCAGTTCGACGCCACCTGGGCGGGCGGCGGACGCTGGGGTTTCGTCGCCCTGCCGCCGGGCGTGTTCCCGGCCGACGTGAAGGCGCTGCGCTATCTGGAGGCGGTGGCACCGATGGAGCGCGTCGCCCCGCAGGCGGCGCGCCGGGCCTACCATGCGGCGCTCGACCGCTGGCCCCACGAATGGGTGGCGACGATGGGCCTGGGCAACCTGGCCTACGCGCGCGGCGACTTCGCGCGCGCTAGCGCGCATTTCGCGCAAGCGGCGCGCATGCATCCGCATGATGGCGACCCGCTGAACAACCTGGCGCAGGCGGAGCTGGCGGCGGGCCGGGTGCAGTCCGCGCGGCAGGCGATCGCGCAGGCCATCGCCATCGGCAAGCCCAACCCGGACGTGTACGCGCGCACGCGCGACGAGATCGAGCGCGCCGCGGCGCGGCAGCAGCAGCAGCCGGAACCCGCGGCCGCCGCGCACTGAACCCTGGCGAAGCCTGCGGCAGCCCGCGCTGCCCCGGCAGCCCGTCAGCCCAGGCGGCGGGCGCGTTCGGTGGGGCTGACGATGTCGGTGAGCCGGATGCCGAACTTGTCGTTGACCAGCACGACCTCGCCGCGGGCGATCAGGAAGCCGTTGACCAGCACGTCCATCGGCTCGCCGGCGAGGCGGTCGAGGTCGACCACCGAGCCCTGCGCCAGCTGCAGCAACTCACGGATCTGGATCTTGGTGCGCCCGAGTTCGACCGACAGGGTCACCGGGATGTCCATCACGAGATCGAGCTGCTCGGTCCCGGGCGCAGCACCGCCATCGGGCTGCAATTGCGCGAAACTGGCGCGCTGCGCCTGCGGTTGCGCAGCGGCCTGCGGCACCGCGGCCGGTGGCGGATCCGCGGCGGCGGCCTGCTCCGGCCCCTGCTCGGCCAGCGCGGCTTCCCAGTCGTCGGCCATCGCCGACTCCGCCACCAGCGGGTCGGAGGTGGCGGCTTGTGCGCCTGTCGGATCGGGTTCGGCCATGATGTTGCCTGGGCGATGAATGAAGGGAGTCTGCTTCGCGGACGGGCGTGCCGCGGCTCAGCGCAGGTGGGCCTTGGGAGACTGCCCCAGGCCCGCTTCGGCCAGCAGGCGCTGACGCACCTTGATGGCCATCGCGTCGTCGTGCTGGCCGTACTCGGCCAGCAGCACGGGAATGCCGTCAACGCGCGCCACCACCGTTTCCGGCATTTCCACCGGGATCACGTCACCCACGCGCATCGCCAGCAATTCGCGCACGAGCACCTGGCGCTGCAGCAGTTCCACGCGCATCTCCACCTCGGCCTCGCGCATCTCGCTTTGCAGCGCCTGCATCCAGCGCTGGTCGACCTCGTTGCGGTCGGTGGTCATGCCGGTGGTCATCTGGTCCCGGATCGGCTCGATCATGCTATAGGGGATGCAGATGTGCAGCGAACCGCCGCCACCCTCGATCTCGACGTCGAAGGTGGAAGCGATGACCACCTCGGTCGGTGTGGCGATGTTGACGAACTGCGGATTGACCTCGGAGCGCACGACCTCGATGTCCAGCGCGAGCACGGGACTCCACGCGCTGCGGTATTCCTTGAACACCATGTCGAGCATGCGGGAGATGATGCGCTGCTCCAGGTTGGTGAAGTCGCGACCCTCGATGCGTGCGTGGAAGCGCCCGTCGCCGCCGAAGAAATTGTCCACCACGCTGAACACCAGGCGTGGGTCGAAGATGAACAGCGCGGTCCCGCGCAGCGGCTTGAGCTGCACCAGGTTGAGGTTGCTCGGCACGACCAGCGTGCGGATGAACTCGCTGTACTTGAGCAGGCGCACCGCGGACACCGAGATCTCGCTGGAGCGGCGCAGGAAATTGAACAGGCCCACGCGCCAAAGGCGCGCGAAGCGCTCGTTGATGACCTCCAGCGTGGGCATGCGCCCCCGCACGATGCGGTCCTGGCTGGCCAGGTCGTAGGCGCGTACGCCACCCTCCTCGACCTCCTCGGTCTCGGGCTCGGTATCCTCGCCGGTGATGCCCTGGAGCAGGGCATCGACCTCGTCCTGGGACAAGACATCCTTGACCATCACGACCCCACGCGGGTGCTGCGGCGGGCGCCGGCCGCCGGCACGGCACGCGCGGCGCCGCCGCGCGACTTGCGCGCCGACGCCGCCCACGTGGCGCGCCCGCCAGCGGATCTGTCTTCCTGCCTGCCCCGATCGGGCCTGTCAGCCATGCGCGCTCTCCGCGATCCCGGAACCTGATGATTCGGAAAGTTTAAACGGCACGCCCGGCGACAAGTTGAATAGGCCGCATCCGCCCCCGTTTCACACATAGGTGTTGACCAGGCCGCGCAACCAGCCCGCCGGCTGGGACTGCGCAAGCGCCCCCATCGGCTCGGCGGTGAGCTGCACGCCCGGGCGCGCGCCGCCGCGCCGTCCGCCCGGGGCCTGGTCGCGCCCCGGACTGCCGGATCCGACGGAAGCCTGGCTGAGATTGAGCCCGGCACCGGCGAACATGTCGTGCAACTGCGGCAAGGCACTTTGCACTGCCTCGCGCACCGCCTGGTGCGGTGATGCGAACTGGGCATTGACCTGACCCGACTGCATCTGCAGGTGGATTTCCAGCGGCCCGAGTTGCGGGGGATTCAGGTGCAGGGTGGCCGACTGCAGCTTGCCGTCGATGGCCAGCAGCATCTGCTGCCCCAGTTCCTGCCCCCAGGGCGCGCTGCCCACCGGGGACGGCAGGGCCGCGCTGTAGGTGGCCGCCGGCTCCGCGCCAACTCCCGCGACGGGCAGCGCGGTTCCCAGGCTGGCCGCGGGAGCCAGCGCGGCCAGCGGCACGGTGGCCTGCGACGCGGCGCCCTGCGAGGCGACGTTCGATGTCGCCGACTGCGTGCCCGCGCCGGCCGAGACGAGCTGCGTCAGCGCCGCGGGCAATGCGGCCGCACCCGACTGCGCCGCACCGGCGACCGCCAGGGCCTCGCCGACGAGCTGCGGGAAATGCCCGGGCGCGCTTGCGGAGGCGCCGGCCTGGGCCTGCGCCGCGTCGGCGCTGGCCTTCAGCGCCTGCACGGCCGATTCGCCACCAGACTCCCCGGCCTGCGCCAGTTGGGCCAGTTGCAGTGCCGCCAGGTCGGATCCCGGGCGCGCCGCGCCGGCCTGCTGCGGCAAGGTCTTGCCGCTTTCGGTGCCGCTGGCCTTGCCGCCCCCGCTGCCGGGCGTGGCGCCCTGGCCCGACAGGGCCATCCACTGCGCCAGTACCGTCTGCGCCGCCGCCTGCGCCGCGGCACCGCCCTGCGCCTGCGCTGCCTTGGCATCGTGCGTGCCACGCTGCTGCGCCTTGCTCGAGGAAGGGCCTTGCGCCACGGACGCGCCGCCCTGGCCTTGCGAGGCGCTGCCCTGGCCCTGCGCGGGAGCGGTGCCGGAACCGGCGCCGCCAGCCTGCGCCGGGGTGTTCTGCCCGGCCACCTGCGAATTCGCGTTCGCCGCGGAGCCGCCACCACTCGCGTCAGCGGTCGACCCAGCCTGCTGCGCGCCCTGGGCGGACGGGGCATCCTGCGACGACGCCGCCGACCCGCCGGTCGCGCTGGTGGACGCGGCCGGCTGCGACTGTGCCTGCGACTGTGCCTGCGGCTGCGGCTGCGCCTGTGGCTGCGGCTGCGCCTGTGGCTGCGGCTGCGGCTGCGCAGCCTCGAGCATGCTGGCGAGCGCCGGCGCGCCGCCGCCCTGGGCCAGCGACAGCACGCTGGCGAAAGCCGCCGTGGCGGGCAGGTCGGCGACGCCCGCGGCAGAGCCGCCGGAGGAATTTGCGAGCAGGGTGTTGAGGGACGCGATCTGGGTCATGGCAGGCGTGCCGGCGGCAAGGGGACCGGCTGAGTCCCCCCTTTGAAGCAAGACTCGCGCCAGCAGTCCCGACTACACCCGACGACGCCCGGCGTCGAAAATCCGTCGCAGCGCGCGACCTCAGCGGCGACCCGTCCCCGGGTTGCCGAAGCGCGAATTCTGGCTGTCGGTGAAACTGTCGGCGAAGCCGCTCTGGCGGTTCAGCGCCCACTCCTGCAGGTCCGATTGCTGGCGCTGGCGCAGCACCGCCTGGGCCAGCCCATGCTCCTGCGCCAACAGCACCTCGAAGGCCTTCTCCTTCTGGCGCGCGGCCGTCCAGGCACGCAGATGTTCCTCGCAGCGGGTGCGTGTGCTCACGATCTCGTCGCGCTGCGCGGCCTGCGCCGCGGCAATGCGGTCGATGAAGGCGCGCAGGTCGCGCACCGCGCCCCAGCTGCCTCCGCGCTGCTCGACTTCTGCAAGCTGTCCGCGATACTGGCCCTCGAACTGCCGCAGGCTGCCCAGCTTGGCCTCGGCCTGTGCCTGCTCGGCCTGCGCGCGCTTGAGGCGGATCGCCATTTCCTGCGCGGCCTGCTGCGCCTGCTCGTACAGGTTGCGCAGAGCCTGCGCGCGTTGTGGATTGGGCTTGGACTGCGACATGGGCCTCGATCTCGAGCCGGAACGACAAGCTCCGGCATCGGCCCCCAGTGTAGGCCCGCCGCGCTCAGCCGACCGGCGCCTGTGGCAGATACTGGCTCATCAGTTGCGCCAGCAGCACACGACTGGTCGCCAGGTCCACCGCCTCGTGCATGCCCTGGCGCAGGAAGCCGCCGATCGCCGTATGCGCATGCACGGCCTGGTCCAGTGCGGGGTCCGCGCCGGGTGTGTAGGCGCCCACGGCGATCAGGTCCTGCTGCGAGGCGTAGCGCGACTCCAGCTCCTTGAGGCGGTAGACCCTGCGCAACTGCTCGGCATCGGCCAGCGCCGGCATGACCCGGCTGATCGAGGCCTGCAGGTCGATCGCCGGGAAGTGGCCCTGCTCGGCCAGGCGGCGGCTGAGCACGATGTGTCCGTCCAGGATGGCGCGGGTGTTGTCGGCCACCGGGTCCTGCTGGTCGTCGCCTTCCATCAGGATGGTGTAGAAGGCGGTGACGCTGCCGCCGCCGTCGCGCCCGTTGCCGGCCCGCTCGACCAGCGCGGGCAGGCGCGCGAACACCGACGGCGGAAAGCCCCGCGCGGCCGGCGGCTCGCCGGCGGCCAGCGCGACCTCGCGCAGCGCCAGCGCGTAACGGGTCAGCGAGTCCATCAGCAGCAGCACGTGCAGGCCCTGGTCGCGGAAATACTCGGCCAGCGCGGTGGCCAGGCGCGCGCCGCGGATGCGCGACAGTGCCGGCGCATCGGCCGGCACCGCGACGACGACGGCGCGACGCAGGCCCTGCGGCCCCAGGATGTCCTCGATGAACTCCTTCACCTCGCGTCCGCGCTCGCCGATCAGTCCGACCACGATGACGTCGGCATCGGTGTTGCGCGCCATCATCCCGAGCAGCACGCTCTTGCCGACCCCGCTGCCGGCGAACAGCCCCATGCGGGCGCCGCGCCCCACCGTGAACAACCCGTTGATGGCGCGCACGCCGACATCCAGCGGCTGGCGCACCAGCGCGCGCTCCAGCGGGTTGATCGGCGGACTGCTGAGGTTCGTGTAATCGCTGGGCAGCAGCGGGCCCAGGCGGTCGAGGGGACGCGCGTCGGCATCGAGCACGCGTCCGCACAGTTCCATGCCCGCAGGCACGCGCAGGTCGCCGGGAACCGGCATCACCCGCGCGCCGGGCGCCAGCCCCTGCATGTCCCCGCTGGCCATCAGCTGCACGTTGTCGCCGTGGAAGCCGACGACCTCGGCGCCGATGCGTCGGTTGCCGTCGGCGCGGATCATGCAGCGCGCCCCGAGGCTGAGGTCCAGGCCCTGCGCCTCCAGGATCAGCCCACGCACCCGCACCAGGCTGCCGCTGGGCTGCAGCGACAGGTCTCCCGCCGCGCGCAGGCGTCGCTGCAAGGTATTGAGCCTCGCCAGCGCCTGCGGCGCGCTGAGCCCGGCGTCGGTCATAACGACCCTTCCTCGAACAGGCGTGCCATGACCTGGCGCCAGCGCTCCTCGAGTCGCAAGTCGAGCTCGGCCTGGGCGTCGCGCACGCGCCAGCGCCGCTCCGGGTGCGCGCGCACGGCGTCGCTGCCGGAGCCCAGCACCAGGTCGCCGCGCTGCAGCGTCGCGTCGGGCAGCACGCCGAGGCCGCTTTCCTCGAGCTCCGGCGCGAGTTCGCGCAGCAGTCCGGCGTCGTCCGGATGCAGGCGAACCCATGGCACACCGGCGCGTGCCGGGAAGGCCGCGAGGGCCTTCTGCAGCACCTCGAGCACCTGCTGCGGCTGCGTATGCAGCTCGTGGATCAGCACCTGGCGCGCCAGCTCCAGCGCCAGCGCGACCAGCGAGGACTCGAGTTCGGCATCGAGCGCGTCGGCGCGCGTGCCCAGGCGCTGCAGCAGTCCGCGCAGCGCGTCGAGTTCGGTCTGTGCCTGCTGGCGCCCCGCCTGCAGCCCGGCCGCGCGGCCTTCCTGGAAACCCTGGTCGAAGCCTTCTCGCCGCCCCTGCTCGCGCGCCGACTCGAACACCGTCTCGAGGTCGCGCGCGGTGGGCATCGGAATCGTCGTGGACGAGCCCACGCCTGCCACGCGCGGGCCTGCCCGCGGCGCGCCGCCGCCCAGCTCGGGCGCGGCCCAGGCGCGCGCCTGCTCCGCCGATTCCTTCGGGATGATCATGCCGCGCCACCCCCGCGCGCGCCGCGTCGCGTGCGATGCTTCATGCCGGCATCATC
>JAJYTY010000078.1 GCA_021792835.1 Pseudomonadota bacterium | reverse complement strand
GGAGAAGGAAAACATCCTGGCCGCCGCGCAGGCGGGGGTCAACGGCTACATCGTCAAGCCCTTCCCCGCCGACACCCTCAAGGCCAAGATCGACTCCATCCTGCAGCGCCTGCACGGGGGGCACGCAACATGAGCACCGCTGCGCCCGCATCCGGGCAGGCAGTGCACAACCTGCGCGAAGCCGACGCCCTGCTCACGCAGGGCGTGCAGCGCATCCTGCACGCCTCCAGCGACCTGCCCGGGGCCAGCCACCCGCTGCAGGAGGTGCTGCACCTGAGCGAACAGCAGGCCATGCTGACGTTGGAGGCGGTGGAAGCCGCGCAGGCCGAACTGCAGGCCATCCGCGGCACCGATGGCGGCTTCATCGACCAGCGCCTGCAGCGCCTGGAAAGCCACCTGCAGACCATCCTGACCACGCAGCAGGGGCAGGACCTGGCAGGCCAGCGCCTGAAGAAGACCATCGCGCTGCTGCAGGCGGTGGAATCGCGTGTCCAGGAAGCGCTGACGCAGCTCGGCTACGCCGCCCCGGGCGTCGAGGCCGAGGCCCAGCTCACCGACGACACCTTTGGCTCCGGGCGCCTCGACCAGGACAACGTCGACGACCTGCTGTCGCAACTGGGCATCTAGGCGCGACACCGCCATTCACGACCACGAGCCACTGCATCCGAGCCACAGTGATGGACAACGACATCCTGCAGGAATTCCTCGCCGAGTCGCGCGAACTGCTGGCCGACGCCCAGGCGCAGCTGCTGCGACTGGAGGCGGCGCCGGGCGATGGCGCCGTGCTGGGAGCGATCTTCCGGGCCTTCCACACCCTCAAGGGCGGCGCCGGCTTCCTCGAGGCCAGCAACATGGTCGACTGGTGCCACCACCTGGAGGACCTGCTGGACAAGCTTCGCTCGGGCAAGCTGCAAGCCGACGGAGGGATGATCGACGCGATCCTGCGCTCCACGGACGTGATCGAGCGCATGCTGAGCGAGATGGCGCAGGGCGAGAACCCGCAGCCCGGCCCCGCCGACCTGGGCGCCCTGGTGCAAGCCTACGCCAGCGGCCAGCGGCCGGCGGGCCAGCAGGTGCAACATCACGCGGCGGCGCCCGCGGCGTCGGCCGGTCCCGGCGAGGTGGTGGATGCGCCCGGCGACGGCACCTGGGCCGAGTCACGCGCGCAGGCCAGCGGCGAGCCCGGGCTGTACGTGCAGAAAAAGACCTCGGAGCCGAAATCGGCGGAGCCGGTCCTTGTCGAGGGGGAGGACCTGGAGGCCGAGTTCGAGCGCATGCTCGACAGCGTGTACGGCAAGGGCGTGCCTCCCGGGCACGCCGTGGTGGCGGCGGACAGTGCCGCGCCGACGGTCGAGGATCCGCCCGCACCTGCTGCCGGCGCATCGGGTGGGGGCGCGGCACCGCCGGCGCGCCCCGCCGCGACCGCGGCCCCGGCAGCCCCGGAGTCCGCCGACACGACCATACGTGTCGACTCCGCGCGCCTGGACCAGGCGATGAACCAGGTCGGCGAACTCGTGCTGCTGCGCAACCGGCTGTCGGCGGCGGTGGGCCGACTGGGCCAGAGCGACGAGACCCTGGCCAGGCTGGCACGCGAGACCGACCTGGCCGTCAACGACCTGCAGAACACGGTCATGCGTCTGCGCATGCAGCCTTGCAAGCGCCTGTTCCAGAGCCTGCCGCGGGTGGTACGTGACGCCAGCCGCACGCTCGGCAAGAAGGTTCGCCTGGAACTGGCCGGCGAGGACGTGGAGATCGACAAGACGGTCATCGACGCGCTGTCGGGGCCGCTGATCCACCTCGTTCGCAATGCGCTGGACCATGGACTGGAGCCGCCCGAGCAGCGCGCCGCGGCGGGCAAGTCCGAGGAAGGCGTGCTGCGCGTGCAGGCGGTGCACCTGGGCGACAAGGTGCAGATCCACGTCAGCGACGACGGCCGCGGCATGGACGGCCACCGCATCATGCAGTCGGCACTCGGCAAGGGCCTGATCAGCGAATCCGACGCTGCCAGGCTGTCCGAGCGCGAGATGCTCGACCTGATCTTCCTGCCGGGTTTTTCGACCAAGGAGCAGGTCAGCGAGATGTCCGGGCGCGGTGTCGGCATGGACGTCGTGCGCTCGGCCGTGCAGGGGCTGCGCGGGCGCGTGGACATCACCACCCGCGCCAACCAGGGCACGGAGCTGTCGCTGGAGCTGCCGCTGACCCTGGCGGTGCTGCCGGTGCTGTATTTCAAGCTGCGCCGCGAGACCTACGCGCTTCCGGTGTCGGTGGTGGACAACCTGATGGAGATCGACCCGGACCAGGTGCACAGCATCTCCGGACGCCTGATGGCGCAGGTCGGGGCCGAGCGCATCGTCCCCTTCATCGACCTCGGCCAGCAGTTGCAGGGCGTGGGCCTGCGCGTGGGCCACGACCCCTGCGAGGGCATCCTGACGGAGCATGGGCTGCTCGTCGTCTCGGAGGCGCTGGGCACCGAGGACTCGGTGGTCAAGCCGCTGGACATCTCCTCCCAATCCTCCTGGTACCAGGGCGCGACGATCTCCGGCGGCGGCGACGTGGTGCTGATCCTGGACATCGCCGCGCTGACCCGTGCCATGCGCACGGCGCAGGCGGCCTGAGCGAGCGCACGCGACATGAGCACGAGCACCGAAACCCAGCCCGCGCCGACCTCCGCGGCGCGCCTGCGCGAGAGCTTCCTCGGCGTCGCCGACGCCACCTTCGCCTTCCAGGGCCAGCTGCAGCGGCGCCTGCGCGAGATCGACCGCAAGGCGCTGAACGCGCAGGTGCTGGTCAAGCGCCACGGCAAGGAACTGGCCGGCTACGGCGTGGTCGCGCAATCCTTCCGCGAGGGCGCGCAACAGCTGCAGGACGCGGCGGCCATCGTGCAGAAAGCCATTCACCCGCTGATGCTGGGCTTCATGCAGACGCTGCGCGACACCTCGCACATCGACAAGCTGCGCGACCTGCCCGAGGCCGTGCGCAGCCACGCGCCGGCGCTGCAAGGCGCGCTGCAGAGCCATCGCGCCGAACTCGACGCGCGCGGCGAGCAAAGCCGCCTTGCCGGCACGCGCCTGCGCCAGGCATTGGCGCGCTTCGAGAACGTCGTGGCCGAGCTGGAATACGTGGTGGTCAACGGACGCATCGAGGCGGCGCTCAAGGGCGACGCGCGAGCCCAGCTGGCACAGGTCTCGGCCGACATGGACAACGCCGTGACCCAGGTGCGCGAGCTGCTGCGCCAGTATGTCGAACACATCGAGAAGGTTCTGCCGTGAAAGCCCAAAAGTTCTATTCCGAAGGCTCGCATCACTGGTACGTCATCTACGACCAGGAGGAGCCGCGGGTCATCGACTCGAATGTCTACGCCTGCCAGGTCGACGGCCACACGCTGCTGTGCGACCCGGGCGGCTTCGAGGTCTTCCCGCAGGTGTTCGCGGCGCTGGTCGACGCACTGCCGCCGTCGAGCATCGAAACCGCCTTCGTCAGTCACCAGGATCCCGACATCGCGTCCAGCCTGCCGCTGTGGAATGCCTGCAACAGCTCGATCCGCTGGCATACCTCGCGCCTGTGGGTGGGCTTCATCCGCCACTACGGCGCCCTCGACGCCGACATCCAGGGAATTCCCGATGAAGGGGGCGAGATCACGCTGGGATCGGCGCGCCTGCAGTTCATCCCGGCGCACTATCTGCATTCGTCGGCCAACTTCCATCTGTACGACCCGCAGGCCAAGGTGCTGTTCAGCGGTGACGTCGGAGCGGCGCTGCTGTCGCCGGGGCACGACGCCTTCGTCAGCCGCCGCGAGGTCGACTCGCCGAAGGCCTTCGACGAACACATCCGGCACGCCGAGTACTTCCACAGGCGCTGGATGCCGAGCAACGAGGCCAAGCGCGACTGGTGCGAACGCGTGTCGCGACTCGACATCGATTTCCTGTGCCCGCAGCACGGCGCCATCTACACGGGGGAGAACGTCCAGCGCTTCATCGACTGGTTCGCCGCGCTCGACGTGGGCTCCGCCCTGCACTCGCGTTGACAGCCATGAATGCCATGACACCGGGCGAACTGCCCCAGGATCTGCAACCCGGCGACGCGCAGGCGACGCCGGAGTCCGAGACACCGGCGACGGCCGAACTCGACGTCGCGCCCGAGTCCGCCGCCGACGCGCCTTCCGCGGCCCCCGCGGCGCCCGAGGCCACGACATCGGCGCCGGCCGCGCCCGCGCCCACCAACGGTGCGCAGGCGGGGCTGCTGGCGCGCCTGAAGTCGGACCGTGAAAGCGTGCTCGGCGCGGTGCTGGAACTGCTGCGCGACGGCAGCCCCGAGGCACTGCGCGGGCTGAGCCTGATCGACGGTGCCAACTGGGTGCAGCGATTCGAGGGCGTACGCGAACGCCTGCTCGGCGACCGCGCTGCGCTGCGGCAGGCCGGCGACCTGGTGGCCGCCGCCGACGCCGGGATCGGCGACGCGGCGCGCGAGATCGAGGGGCTGGCAGGCACTCTGCGCAACGCGAGCGAGACCCCCTCGCCCGCCGCGGGGCAAGCGGCATCTCCCGAATCCCCACAGGTGCTGCGCGAGCACGCGGAGCAGGCCGTGCAGGCCGCGGCTCGCAGCGGCGAAGCCGTTCGCAACGTTGAGCGCGAGGTGCGCGAAGTCAGCGGCTTCATCAGTTCCACGCAAGGCAAGCTCGCCTCCTTCGTCGAGTCGGTGAACACGGTCGAACAACTCACCGCCGGGATCCAGGAAGTGGCCAGCCAGACCAACCTGCTGGCGCTCAACGCGGCGATCGAGGCCGCGCGCGCCGGCGAGGCCGGGCGCGGCTTCGCGGTGGTGGCCGACGAGGTGCGCAACCTCGCGCGCAAGACGGCCTCGATCACCAGCCGCATCGAGGACCTCACGCTGGCCATCCGCCAGGATTCGGGAGGACTCGGGCGCGACATGCAGACGGCGGTGCAGCAGGTCGAGCGCCTGGGCTCGCTGCTGGGCAACGCGCAAGGAGCGATCACCGACGCCAGACGCGCCATGCAGACCGCGGCCGAGGCGGTGGACGCTGCGCCGGCGGAAGTTGCCGCGCAGCCGCATGAGCCTGTCGCCGCGCGCGAGGCCTGCGCCGCCGCGGGCGACGCGCTGGACGCACTGGCCGGGCAGTTGCGCCGGGTCGCCGGCGGTCTGGCACAGGCGCGCGACGGCCTGCGCCAGCATGCGGCGGCGACGCCGCAGCCCTGAGCCCCGTATCGCCGAGCTTGCATCCACCGAACCCCCGATTCAGCCGCGCCCCGCATCGCCGGGGCGCCACTCGCCCCACGGAGAACCCATCATGACCAGCGTGCTGCAGGAAGTCGACGAACGCTCCCGCCTGGCCGGAACCAACAAGTTCGAACTGCTGCTGTTCCGGCTCGGCGAGGATCCGGGCGGCCGCCGCGAGATCTTCGGCATCAATGTGTTCAAGGTGCGCGAAGCCCTGGTCATGCCGACCGTCACCGCGATGCCCGGCGCTCCGCAGCATGTGCTGGGCGTGGCCAACATCCGCGGGCAGATCGTGCCGGTGATCGACCTGCCGGCCGTCGTGGGCTGCAAGCCCAAGGGCCTGAGCATCCTCATCGTCACCGAGTACGAACGCTCGGTGCAGGGCTTCGCGGTCGAGGAGGTCGAGGAGATCACGCGCCTGGAATGGAGCCGCGTGCTGTCGGCCGAGGCCAACGCGGTGGGCGGCATGGTCACCAGCATCGCGCGCCTGGACGCCGAGACCGAGAAGAGCCGCCTGGCGCTGGTGCTCGATGTCGAGAAGGTGTTGCGTGACGTGCTGCCTTCGCGCGTGGCCGAGGTCGACGCCGGGCGCGTGGGCTCGCGCCTGGAGCTGCCGCCCGGCGCCGTCGTGCTGGCGGCCGACGACTCCTTCGTCGCGCGCAGCCAGATCGAGAAGGTGCTGCAGGCGCTGCACGCTCCCTACATCATGACCAAGACCGGCAAGGAGGCGTGGGAGCGCCTGCGCGCGCTGGCGCACGAGGCGCAGGTCGAGGGCAAGCCGGTGACCGACAAGGTCGCGGTGGTGCTCAGCGACCTCGAGATGCCGGAGATGGACGGCTTCACGCTGACCCGCCAGATCAAGCAGGACGAACGCCTGCGGCGCGTGCCGGTGGTGATCCACTCCTCGCTCACCGGCCAGGCCAACGAGGACCATGCACGCAACGTCGGCGCCGAGGGCTACGTGTCCAAGTTCGTCGCCGAGGAACTGGGCACCGCCATCCGCAAGGCCGTGGCCGGCGTGCAGCGCTCCTGACCATCATTCCCACGAACGGACCTCCGAGCCCGCAATCGCGATGAACACGCCCGCTCCCGCCACCGATCTGGCGACCTGGTTGAACCTGCGTCCGCTCGACCTGCGCGCGGTGGCTACCGCGTCGCTGCCGGCGGCCGAGCAACAGCTGCTCGAACTGCAGCGCGGCTTCGTCGACGTCGTGCTGGACGGTGCCACCGAGGTCGCCTACGCGGTCGCGCGCGTGCGCTTCGACTCCAAGGCCGCGCTGGAGGAGAGCCAGCGCCAGGCGCAGCAGCACACCGCGCACCTCGGCGAGGTGGGCAACGAGCTCGACGCGCTGGTGCAGCGCACCGGGCAACTGCTGGGCAAGCTGCGCGAGGTCGACTCCGAGTCGGGCCGCATCGACCAGCTGGCCTCCGACGGCTCGCGCCAGACGCAGTCGATGCGTGAGCTGTTCGACGAGCTCGTCGCGCACAACGCCGGCAACCGCGCCGAGGTCGTGCGCCTGCAGGAGCGTTTCGGCGAGGTGGTCAAGCAGATGTCGGTGATCCGCGAGATCGCGCAGATGACCAACCTGCTGGCGCTCAACGCCAACATCGAGGCGGCGCGTGTGGGCGATGCCGGGCGCGGCTTCGCGGTGGTGGCCGAGGAGATCCGCAAGCTGGCGCAGACGGCCGAGCGCTCGGTCGCCAGCATCGGCGAGTCGGTGGGATCGATCGGCAAGTCGCTGCAGCTGGTCAGCCGCGGCACCGACGAATTCTCGTCGCGCATGGACTCCAGCCAGGAAAGGGTGCGCGAGATCTCCGAGCGCTTTCACAGCATCGCCGGCGGCGTCAGCCAGGTGGCGCGGCAGGCTGCCGAGACCACCTCCGAGTTGTCGCTGCAGTCCGAACAACTGGGCGGCGTGGACCGGCATTTCCGCGACATGGCGCAACAGGTGCTGGCCGACTCGCGTACCGCCGTGGAGCGTGGCGCGCGCATTACCGAGTCGCTGGACCTGGCGCTGGACAAGAGCCAGCGCCTGTTCGACTCCGGCACGCTGTTTCGTACCGATTCGGCGAGCAGCCGGGTGCTCAGCACGCTGGAGCGCGCCACCGAGGAGATGCAGGCGCGCCTGCAGCAGGCGCTGGACCGCGGCGAGCTGTCGACCGCCGACCTGTTCGACGAACAGTACCAGCCGGTCCCGGGCACTGCGCCGCAGAAATACAACACGCGTTACACGGACTGGGTCAAGCGCGAGATCCAGCCGATCGAGGACCGTTACCTGTCGCTTTCCGATCAGTACGTGTTCGTGCTGCTGGTCGACCGCAACGGCTACGCTGCGGCGCACAATTCCCGCTTCGACCAGCCGCTGACCGGCGACGCGCAGCGCGACCTCGCCGGCAACCGATCGCGGCGCCTGTTCAACGATCCGGTCGGACTGGCGTCGGCGCGCAACACGCGCGACTTCCTCTTGCAGGTGTATGCGCGCGACACCGGCGAGATCCTGCGCGAGCTGTCGCGCCCGGTACGCGTGGGATCGCGGCACTGGGGAGCTGTGCGGCTGGGTTTTCGCTGAAGCCCGGCTTCGCAGCCGCGACCGGATTGCGTATGCTTGACGCATGAGCCGCCCAGCCCCCCGCAGCAGCAGCAGCCGCCGCCCCTCCCCGCTAGCCAGCCTGTTCGGGCGCCTGCGCGCCTGGCTGCGCCCGAAGCAGGTCGACCGCAGCGGCTTCGCCGATGCCGACGGCATCGACCGCCGCACGATCATGCTGCCGATGATCGGCGACCAGCAGGGCAAGAGCTATTACGAGGTCGCCGAGATGTGGGCGCGCGAGCGCCTGCGTGCGAAGCGGCACCTGCAGGAAATCATCGACGGGGTCACGGACTACGGGGACCCCGGGCACGCCGCAGGTTCCTTCGCCTGCGATGTCGGAGTCTGGCTGCGCTTCGTCGATCTGCCGGGAATGGCCGACACGCTCGATGACCTGCGCATGTGGCACGACCACTGGCACCAGGAGCTGGCCCGGCTGATCGACCTTGCCAACCAGGGCCAGCGCGCACCCGTGGTCGACGCGCTCAAGCCTGGGCGGGGGGCCTGGAGTTACGCCGCGCGCCGCGTCAACCAATTGCTGGAGTCGCTGTGGATGCAGCGCGAGCCGATGGGCCTGCAACTGCGCGTGGGCGGAGAGAACGAATGGACCGACGCCGCGCTGCTGCGCGAGTCCGAAGGCGCCCGCGAACTGACGGTCTCGCTGGAGCGCATGCTGGAGCCCGGCGCGGCGGTCCTGGTACAGCGCAACGAGCAGCCTGCGGACCAGGCACGTGCCTACCGGGTGCGCTCGTGCCGCCCCGGCCAGCGCGGCGCGCAGGACCAGGGCGTATTCATCGCCTACCTGGCCTGAGCCGCGCTATGCTTGTGGCGGTACGGGGCCCTGCGCGACTCGCCCAGGCCGCTGCCCCTGCCGATCAGGAGAGCGCGCGATGATCCGCGACGACAAGGACCCGACGTTGGGACGCATGACCGAGGTCGACTGGGACGACCCGGAACTGCGCCAGCTGCTGGAGTCCACCGAGACCCTGCGCCTGGACAACCGCGGCACCAGTGCCACGAGCGTCGTGCACCTGCGCCCGGGAGCGGCCGGCCAGGGCGCCGATTCCCGCGCCCTGCTGGTGGGCGAGACCGGCAACCGCTTGCGCCTGCTGTTCGATCAGGCGCTCGCGCCGGGCCGGGTGATCGCACTCAACCGCGCCGCCGCAGCGGCCAGCGCGAGCAACTGGGAACTGTGCAGCGTGGTCGAGTGCCGCGCCGGATCGCGCCGTGACGACAAGGGGCGCGCGGTGTTCGTCATCGAGTTGCAGGTGCAACGCGCGCACGGGCCTTACGTGAGCTGAAGGCGCATCGGCCCCGGCGCCGACGCTCAGGCCGGCGCCGCGTCGGCCGCCGGGTCGGGTGCCACGACGGGCTCGTCGACCACGATGCGGTTGCGCCCCTCTCGCTTGGCGCGCAGCAGCGCGCGGTCGGCGGCGCGCAGCATCGCCCCCACCGCATCGGGCTCCGAGGCCGAAGCCTGCGCGACACCGCCCGACAGCGTGACCGCGGGAAGGCCCTCCCGCAATTCCTGCACCGCCGCCCGCATGCGCTCGGCCAGCGCGGCGGCGGCATGCGGCTCCACGCCCGGGCATACCAGCACCAGTTCCTCGCCGCCCCAGCGCGCCAGCAGGTCGTCGCTGCGGCCATGGCGCTGCAGCTCACGGGCCACGCTGCGCAGCACCCGATCCCCCACGTCGTGCCCGTGGGTATCGTTGACCAGCTTGAAATGGTCCAGGTCCAGCAACACGCAGCTCAGCGGGCGCCCGCGTGCCAGCGCGTCCTCCCACGCGCGCGCCAGGAATTCGTCGAGGGCACGGCGATTGGGCAGCCCGGTGAGCTCGTCGCTGTAGGCTGCCTCGCGCAGGCGCGCATTGAGCGACGCAAGTTCGCGCTGGCGCCCTTGCGCCAGCGCACGCTCGCGCTCCAGCGCGTTGATCAGGCGCACCACCCGTACCCCCGGGCGCAGCTTGGCAGCCACCATGTCGGCCGGCGCCGCCGCCGGAAGCACGTCATTGGCTCCCGCCCGCAGCGCGCGCAGCAAGTCCTCTGCGCCGAGACTGTCGCCAAGCAGCAGCAGGTACAGCCGAGGACCCTCGTGCTCGCGCAGTTGCCGGCACATCTCCACCGCCTCCATCGGCAACTCGTCAGCTCCGAGCACGACCGCCTCCGGCAGGCTGGAGCGCGCGCGCTCGAAACCGGCGCCCAGGTCGGGTTCGACCAGCACCGTCATGCCGGCGTCGAGCAGCGACAGTCGAAGGTCCTCGCGCGCACTGGCCTGCGCGCCGGCCAGCAGCACCACGGCCGGCTGCCCATGAACGTCGGGCACCGGCGTCCCGAGGGATTCGCGCAGGCTGTCGAACTCCTGCCGGGCCTGCTCGTGCGACAAGTGCAGCTGCAGGATGGCGGCCAGTTCCGCGAAATCCCCGCGCAACTGCTCGACCAACTGCAGCAGCGCGGCCTCGTCGAGGCCCAGGCGCAAGGCCCCGGTCCATAGCCCGGGCAGCTCGCGCAATGCGTGCTGCCGGTCCAGCGCGGCCGCCAGCGCGCGTGCCAGATCGACCATCGCCGCGAGCTCGGAATGATCCTGCTGGTTGTGGCCCTGCGGCAACAGGGACAGCCACAAGCGCTGCGGAAAGTTCCAGGTCTGCAGCAGCGCCGCGCTGACCTCGACCTGGTCGAATCCCCAACGCCGACGCTGCTGTTCGAGAAGTTGCCTTGCCTCGGTCTGCGCATCGCCGAGGGCTTCGGGGCCGAGGGCGGCCAGCATTCCGAGCTGGCCGATCTCGGCCAGCAGGCCCAGGCTGAAGGCCTCCGAGACCGGCAGGGCGTGACGCCGCCTCGCCAACTGCTGCAGCACCAGCGCGCGCGCCAGCGAACGCCGCCAATAGGGCTCGAGTTCGAATCCCCCGAACTGCGTGCCGTGGACATGCACCAGGCTGAGTCCCACGGCCAGGCGTGCCAGCGCTGCCACGCCGATGCGCATCACCGCATCCTCGATCGCCGCGGTCGGGCGCAGCCCCGCGTACAACGCGGAATTGGCCAGCTGCACGGCCTTGCCCACCAGCACGGGATCGGTCTTGGCGACCCGGCACACCTCGAACACGCCGACGTCGCGACGATCCACCAGGCGCATCAGCTGCAGCGCGACCGAATTCGGCGAAGGCAGCGTGGCCCGGCTGTCCCGCAACATCGCGAGAATCCTGGCATTGCGCGCTGGGAGTTCCTGGATTTCCTGCATGGGTCGACGGGTCACGACCGATGGTAAGACCGGTGCGTCCCCGCGGCAACTCGAATAGCGGCGCCACGCGCCGGGCTGCCGGCCCGGGCCGCCGACTTGCGCATGGGTCTCAGGACCCGGCCAGGAACACCTGCTGGCGTCCGTTCTGCTTGGCCTGGCGCAGGGCCGCGTCGGCGCGCTCGTACAAGCTGTCGAAGCCTTCGCCCGCCAGGCATTGCGCCACTCCGGCGCTGAAGCTCAGCTCGACCCTCTGCCCCGTGCTGCGGTGCAGCAACCGACGGTTGCGAAAACCTTGCAGCAGGCGCTGCACCACCAGTTGCGCCGCGTGCGCATCGGTCTCGGGAAACAGCACCATGAATTCCTCGCCACCCATGCGGGCGATGGTGTCGCCGGGACGCACCAGTTTGCGCGTGACCTGCACCAGCGCGCGCAGCACCTCGTCGCCGAAGTCATGGCCGTAGCTATCGTTGATCTGCTTGAAATGATCCAGGTCGAGCAGCGCGGCCGCCAACGGCCGCTCCGTCTGCAGCGCGCGCACGCTGTCGCGCGCGAAGGCCATGTCCAGGCCGCGCCGGTTCAGCGCTCCGGTCAGCGGATCCTCCTGGAGTTGCTGGCTGGCCTGCTGGAGTTCGCTTTCGAGGCGGCGGATGCGGTGCATGGCCTGTTCGGCCTGCTGCTGCGCCTGACGCAGGTGCTCGCCGAGCTCGCCGCATTGCCCGTGCAAGGCCGTGCCGCGCTGCAGCAACTGCTGCGCCAGCGCTTCGAGTTGCGCACCGTCCATGCCCTGTTGCAGGCGTTGCAGGTCGACGCGTAGCGAATCGTTGAACTGCTCGCTGTGGCCTGCGAAGGTCGCCAGGCTGCGAGCGATGGCGCCCACGACCTCGCGCGAGGTCGCGCGCGCATCCAGCGCGCTGCGCTGCAGCGCGGCCTGCCTGCGCAGCCACGGTTCGATGACCGAGCGCGCCAGCTCGATGCGTGCGCCATCCAGCGGGCGCCGCGTCACCTGCTGCAGGGTGCCGAATTCAGCGGCCGCGGCGCTGTCGGCCGCGAACACCTCGCCGAGGTGCGCGACCACGCTGGAGAACAGATCCAGCACGCCGTCGGTGGCCTCGCGTTCGTGCGTGACCAGTGCCTGGAACTGCCCCCACAACTCCCGGTTGTCGCCGAGCAGCAACTGCGCCTGCTCCGCCTCCTGCGCCAGCGCCAGCAATTGCCCGGCGCGCTGCCTGAGCGAGTCGTCGCCGCAGGCCGGAATCAGCCCCAGGTGCAGGCTCTGCTCCCACATCTGGCGCCACACGACAGGCACGGCCTGCCCAGCCTGGCGCGGCTGCGCCCCGCCTGGCTGCGTCACCGGCGCGGCGTGCGGCGGCGCGGCGTGCGGCGGCGACGCCGTGCCGTCCTGGGGCACGGCGCCTTGCGCGTGCTCCAGCTCGACCCAGATGCGCGCGTAGTTCTCGGGAGTCGGCGCCAGGCGCAGCATGGCCAGGCGCCGAAACGCCGAACGCGCCAACTCGGCCGCGGAAGCCGCGGAAATCTGTCGGTTCATCTAGTGTCCTGCCCCCGTGCGGCGTGCGCCGCGCAATCGCCGCCCATCAGGGCGCACCGGCCTCGTGCTCGAGACGCCACAGCCAGGCGAGCAATTCGGCCACCGCGACATACAGGGCGGGAGGGATTTGCGCATCGAGATCCACCTGCATCAACAACTGGACAAGCTGGGGCGATTCGTGCACATAGACCCCGGCCTCACGGGCCCGCTCGATGATAGCCTCGGCAATCAGCCCCCGGCCCTTCGCCACGACCTGCGGCGCCCCCCGCGAGCCGGCCTGGTACTGCAGCGCGACCGCCTCGCGCGCTGCTCGCGGCTGCGGCCGCGCAGCGGGCTGCGCGGCATCGGGCTGGCTCGGATCGCCGGAATCAGCCATCGGAGCCGGCGGGCAGCGGCCGCAGCGCGAGTTCCTCCAGGCTCAACCCGGCATCCTGCAAGGCCTGGCGAAAGCCGCTTCCATTCGCGTGCAGAGCGGCCCGTGCCTGCGGTGCGTGCTCGACACGTACCCTCAGGTGCTGGGGCGGACTCAACTGCAGGGTCACGACCAGTTCCCCGAGATGCGCAAGCTGCAGCCGCAGCACCGAGGTCCACGTGCGCGGCGCCGCGCCCCCGTCCTGCTGCTGCTCGTCGGGCTCGATGCGCCACTCCAGGTCCTGCCCCGGCCAGGCCTGACCGGTCCACACCACGGCGCCATGGGTCAGCGTGGCCAGTTGCTGCTGCACCAGTGCCTGCAACTGCGCGGGCAGCGCCTGCGGCTGGGCACCCTGCGCCGCGGCCAGCGCCGCGCCGCGCTGGGCCTGCATGCTCGCGTACAGGCCCGCCACCGCGTGGCGCGGCGGCGCCTGTGCGGAGGCCTGCGCCTGCAGTTGCGTCTGGACCTGGGCCTGGAGCTGGGCCTGCACCGCATCCGCGTGGCTCGCAAGCGCGGCCGGCGTGCCCGCGGCAACGGGACTCGAAGCGGCCGGGGCAGCGGCCTGCGCTGCCGCCGCGGCATTCTGCGCCGACGTCGATGGCGCGGACGTCGGCGGCGTGGCTGCTCCAGCCGGCGCGGCCGACGACGCTGCGGGCGGTGCCGGCTGCTGTGTCAGCGCCGACAGGCGCCCCTGCGGTTCCTGCAACAGCGCCTGCGTCGGCAGTTCGCCCTGCACCCACGCCGCCAGGTGGCTCTCGTAGAACAGTCCGCTGCTTCGCACGCTGCCGGCCAGCGCCTGCGCCAGTTGCGGCGAGGCCGTGCCGTCGGGCTGCGGCCACAAGGGCTCGGCCGCGCGCACACCCTGCGAAGGCTGCTGCTGCAGCCGGGCCAGCAACTGCGCAGTCGACGACAGCTCCGACTGCGTCGCCGGCGCGGCCGACTGCGGCGCCAGCAGCAGCGCGGGCTGGGCACCGGGTTCACTGAGCACGATCAGGGGCAACTGCTCGCCGACCTGGCGCTGCCCGGGAAGGGTCGCGGCCAGCAGGGTCTGCCCCAGGCGCAGCAACACCTGACCGTCGGTCTGCGCCTGTACCACCTCGGCCACCACGCGCGCGCCGGCGGGCAGTGCCAGCGGCACGCTCTGGCTTCCCGCCAGCGGCGCAAGGCGCGCTGGAAAGGTATTGCCGCCGATCTGCGCCGGCAGCATCGGTGGCATCGGTCCCGCGGTGTTTCCCATGCCTGCGTGCGCCTCGGCTCAGAGCCGCCCGGCGGTGCGGGATCGCTCAGGCATCGGAGCCTCCGGGCAGGCTCAGCATCAGCTCGGCCTCGGCCTCGCTGAGACCGCAGCGCGCGGCGATGTCGCGCACGCTCAGGCCCTGTCGCACCAACTGGCGCATCAGCCCCAGCATTTCGGCTCGCAGCTCGCCAGGGTCCACGCGGGCCTGCGTGTCCGGCTCCGCCACCAGTTGCTCCGCCGCTGCCAGCCCGGCGACCGTGGCCGCCGCCGCGGGCGCCGCGAGCACGGCTGGCTGCTGCGCGGCAGGCGGCGCCGCCGGCACCGGCACCGGCGTCGGCTCGACGCGCGCGGGAGCCGGCTGCGCCACCGGGCGCGTGGGAACGAAGCCGGTGGTCGTCGCAAGATCGGGCGATCCGGCATCCCGGCGCGACGCGGCGCGCTCGAGCTTGTCGATACGTGCGCGCTCGATCTCGAGCTGCTGGGCCAGGCGCCGCACCAACGCCATCAGGCCGAGCTGCATCAGCACGATGAACAGGCCCAGCGCGAGCAGGACGGCGACCATGGTCAAGTTCGGACTCCGAGAGGAAGG
>JAJYTY010000077.1 GCA_021792835.1 Pseudomonadota bacterium | reverse complement strand
CTGCCGGCGTACTCGCTGATGCTGGGACTGATCGCGATGCTGGGCTACATGGCCTACGCCTCGGGCATCAGCAAGCTGCCCGACCTGGCGCCGTACTTCAAGCTCTACGGACCCCAGTTCGCGATGCCGGGCCTGCTGCTGCACTACTTCCCGTCGTGGTTCGTCGGCGTCGGTTTCGCCGCCGTGGCCATCGGCGCGCTGGTGCCCGCGGCCATCATGTCGATCGCTGCCGCCAACCTGTTCACCCGCAACATCTACAAGGCCTACATCAACCCGCAGTGCTCGGTGCAGAAGGAAACCGACATGGCCAAGCTGATCTCGCTGGTGGTCAAGTTCGGCGCGCTGCTGTTCATCGTGTTCCTGCCGTTGACCTATGCCATCCAGCTGCAGCTGCTGGGCGGCATCCTGGTGCTGCAGACCCTGCCGGCGATCGTCTCGGGCATCTACACGCGCTGGTTCGACCCGAAGGCCCTGCTGCTGGGCTGGGCGGCCGGCCTGGTCTGGGGCGTCTGGGCGGCCTCGCTCAGCGGATTCCACAAGTCCGCCTATGCGCTGCACATCGCGGGGCAGGTGATCCCGGCCTATATCGGCCTGTACGCGCTGGTCATCAACTTCGTGGTCGCCGTCGTGGCCACGCTGCTGATCCGCGCGCTGGGCATGGCCAACGAGCGCGACGCCACCACCGCGGCCGACTACGTCGGCTGAGCCTGTCGTCTCGATGCACGAACCCGGGGGCGCGAGCCCCCGGGTTTTTTTGTGGGCATCGCCTATGCGCGTCGTCCGCCATGGCGCGTTGGCTACACTTGCGGGCCTTCGGCGCAGCCGGGCGCAACCCGCAGCCCGCGCGGGGCGGCGACTCGACCATGAACCCAGGCTACGGCGCCGTGTGGGCGCTTCCCTTCGTCGCGATGCTGCTGGCCATCGCGCTGCTGCCGTTGCTGCGGCCGCGCCTGTGGCATCACCACCAGGGCAAGATCGCGCTTGCCTGCGCGCTGGGTTTCGTGCTGCCCGAGCTGTGGCTGCACGGGGGCGCCAGCGCGCTGCATCTGGTGGCGCACGCGTTGCTGGGCGAATACCTGCCGTTCCTGCTGCTGCTGACCGCGCTGTACACCATCGGCGGCGGGGTCAGCCTGCGCGGCAACCTGCATGGAAGCGCCGGGCACAACACCGCGTTGCTGGGAGTCGGCGCGTTGCTGGCCGGGGTCATGGGAACCACCGGTGCGGCGATGCTGATGGTGCGCCCGCTGATCCGCGCCAACGATTCGCGCAGGCATCGCTCGCACGTCATGGTGTTCTTCATCTTCCTGGTGGCCAACGCCGGAGGCGCGCTGACTCCGCTGGGGGATCCCCCGCTGTTCCTCGGCTTCCTGCACGGCGTGGGCTTTTTCTGGACCTTGCGCCACATGGCGGCGCCGACCGCACTGCTGTGCGCGCTGCTGCTCGGGGTGTTCTACGCACTGGATCGCTGGTACTGGCGCGGCGAGGGCGAGCGCAGGCCGGATCCGACCCCCGATTCGCCGCTGCGCCTGCGCGGGGCATGGAACCTGTTGTGGTTGCTCGCGGTCAGCGGCGCGGTGCTGCTCAGCGGAGTGTGGCAGGCGCCGTTCGAGTTGCGCCTGCTCGGTCAGGTGCTGCCGGGGCAGGACCTGGTGCGCGATCTGCTGCTGCTGGCCACGATCGGGCTGTCTCTGGCGACGACTCCGCGCGACGTGCATCGCGAAAACCATTTCGAATGGGGCCCGATGGCCGAGGTGGCCAAGCTGTTCCTGGGCATCTTCATCAGCATCATCCCGGTGCTGGCGATGTTGCGCGCGGGCGAGCACGGGGTGCTCGGCCCGCTGGTGCGCCTGACCTCCGACAGCGCCGGGCAGCCACTGCCGGCGATGTACTTCTGGCTCACCGGAGGCCTGTCCGCGCTGCTCGACAACGCGCCCACCTACCTGGTGTTCTTCAACATCGCCGGCGGCGATGCGCAGCGCCTGATGCACGAGGCCACGGTACTGGCGGCACTGTCCGGCGGCGCCGTCTACATGGGCGCGTTGACCTACATCGGCAACGCGCCCAACCTGATGGTGCGCGCCATCGCGCAGCGCCGCCGCATCGAGATGCCGGGCTTCTTCGGCTACCTGGGCTGGGCGCTGCTGGTGCTCGGCCCCTGCCTGCTGCTCGTGCAGGCGGTGTTCTGGCGCTGAGCGCAACCGCTCCCGGGGGCAAGTCCGGGCATGCCCGCTTCGAGGCGCCGCCGCGCCTGTGGTGCAATGAGGCCATGTCGAGTCCCAACGCAACTTCCGTTCCCCAGGCTGCCGCCGACGGCGCGCTGCAGGGCCTGCGCGTGCTCGAACTGGGCAGCCTGATCGCCGGCCCCTTCGCCACCCGGCTGCTGGCCGAGTTCGGCGCCGACGTGGTGAAGGTCGAGACCCCGGCGCGCGGCACCGACCCGGGCGGCGACCCGCTGCGCAGCTGGCGCCAGTTGCACCACGGCACCTCGCTGTGGTGGGCGGCGCAGGCGCGCAACAAGCGCTGCATCACGCTGGACCTGAAGTCCCCCGCCGGGCGCGACATCGTGCTGCGCCTGGTGCGGCGCTGCGACATCGTGGTGGAGAACATGCGCCCGGGCGTGCTGGAAAAGCTCGGCCTGGGCTGGGAACAGCTGCGCGAGGCCAATCCGTCGCTGGTGATGGTGCGGATCTCGGGCTTCGGGCAGACCGGCCCGCTGCGCTCGCAGCCGGGATTCGGCGCCGTGGCCGAATCCATGGGCGGCATGCGCTACGTCACCGGGGACCCCGCGCATCCGCCGATGCGCTCGAACCTTTCGCTGGGCGACTCGATCGCGGCGTTGCATGCGGTGATGGGGGCGCTGATGGCGCTGCGCCATCGCGACGCCACCGGCGGGCGTTTCGACGGTGAGCGCGGCGGCGAGGGCCAGGTGGTGGACGTCGCGCTCACCGAGTCGGTGTTCAACATGATGGAAAGCACGCTGATGGAGTACAGCGTCGGCGGCACCGTGCGCGAGCGCTGCGGCAGTTCGATCGCCGGCATCGTGCCGTCCAACGCGTACCGCAGCGCCGGCGGCGAATGGGTGCAGATCTCCGGCAACGGCGATGCGATCTTCCGGCGCCTGATGCTGGCCATCGGGCGCGACGACCTCGCGGCGCGAGACGACCTCGCATCCAATCCCGGGCGCATCCGCGCCGCCGCCGAGATCGACCAGGCGATCCAGCAGTGGGTGGGCGCACACGACGCGACGCGGGTGGTGCAGGCCATGCGCGAAGCCGACGTGCCGGCCGGTCGCATCTACAGCATCGCCGACATCTGCGCCGACGAGCAGTTCCGCGCGCGCGGCATGATCGAGCGCCACGCGCTGGACGACGGGACCCCGGTGGACCTGCCGGGAGTCGTTCCCAGGCTCGGCCGCACTCCGGGCGCCACGCGATGGCTGGGACCGAAGCTGGGCGCGCACAACGAGCAGGTGCTGGCCGAGCTGGGCTTCGACGCCGACGCCGTCGCGGCCCTGCGCCGCGATGGCGTGATCTGAAGCCTCGCGGCGGCTAGCGCTTGAGCGCGCGCCAGCCGATGTCCTGGCGGAACTGCATTCCGTCGAAACGGATCTGCCGCACCCCGACGTAGGCGCGCTGCTGCGCCATGCGCAGCGAGTCCCCCAGCGCGGTGACCGCCAGCACGCGCCCGCCCGAGGTGCGCAGCACACCGTCCTCGAGCCGGGTGCCGGCATGGAACACCTGCAGGTCCTCGGCGGGCTCGGGAATGCCGTCGATCGCGCCGCCCAGGCGCGGCGCCTCCGGGTAGCCCGGCGCGGCCATCACCACCGCCAGCGCGGTGCGGCGGTCCCATTGCAGTTCGAGCGTGTCGAGCCGCGAATCGATGGCGGCGTCGAGCACCTGCACGAGGTCGCTTTTCAGGCGCATCAGGATCGGCTGCGTTTCCGGGTCGCCGAGCCTGCAGTTGAATTCCAGCGTGCGCGCGTGGCCCTGGCGGTCGATCATCAGCCCGGCGTACAGGAAGCCCGTGTAGGGGTGGCCGTCGGCGGCCATGCCCTGCACGGTGGGCAGGATGACCTCGCGCATCACCCGGGCATGCACCTCGGGGGTGACCACCGGCGCCGGCGAATACGCCCCCATGCCGCCGGTGTTGGGGCCCTGGTCGCCGTCGCGCAGGCGCTTGTGGTCCTGGCTGGAGGCCAGCGCCAGCACGTTGTGCCCGTCGACCAGCACGATGAAGCTGGCTTCCTCGCCTTCGAGGAAATCCTCGATGACCACGCGCGCGCCCTGTTCGCCGTGCTGCACGCCGTAGGCATTGCGCTCGAGCATGTCGTCCACCGCGGCGTGCGCCTGCTCCGGCGTCGACGCCACCACGACGCCCTTGCCGGCGGCCAGGCCGTCGGCCTTCACCACCAGCGCGCAATTGCGCTCGGTGATGTAGGCATGCGCCAGCGCGGGGTCGCTGAAGGTGCGGTGGGCGGCGGTCGGGATCGCGTGCCGCTGCATGAACTCCTTGGCGAAGGCCTTCGAGCTTTCCAGCTGCGCGGCGCCGCGGGTCGGCCCGAAGATGCGCAGCCGGCGCATGCGGAAGTGGTCGACGATGCCGGCGGCCAGCGGCGCCTCCGGTCCGACCACCGTGAAATGGATGTCCTCGGCGACGCAGAAGTCGGCGAGGCGCTCGATGTCGGTGACAGGCAGGTTGTGCAGGTGTGGCGAGGTCGCGGTGCCGCCGTTGCCGGGGGCCACGTACACCGTTTTCACGCGCGGCGACTGCGCCAGCTTCCATGCCAGCGCGTGCTCGCGCCCGCCGGAGCCGATGACCAGGATTTTCATGATGGGGGTAGCAGGGCGCGACGGAACTCAGGGCAGGATGGCGTTGTGGTCGACGCGCTGCACGTCGTCGAGGTCCTCGAGCGCGTCGATCAGTTTGTGCATGCGCTCGGCATCGGCGCCGGCGAGCTCGACCTCGACGCTGGGCTTCATGCCGATCTCGGCGTACTCCGGCTTCAGCCCCGCGGCGTCCAGGGCCTTGCCGACGGCCTCGAAATCGCCCGGCTCGCTCAGCACCTCGATGGAGCCGTCGTCCAGGGTCTCGACATCCTCGGCGCCGCCTTCCAGCGCGGCTTCCATCACCTGGTCCTCGGAGGTCCCCGGCGCGAACAGGAATTGCCCGCAATGCCGGAACTGGAAGGCCACCGAACCTTCGGTGCCCAGGTTGCCACCGAACTTGGACAGCGCATGACGTACCTCCGCCACCGTGCGCACGCGGTTGTCGGTCATGCAGTCGATGATCATCGCCGCACCGGCCGGGCCGTAGCCCTCGTAGCGGATTTCCTCGTAGTGCGCGCCCTCGAGGTTGCCGGTGCCGCGGTCGATCGCGCGCTTGAGGTTGTCGGCCGGCATGTTGACCTCTCGTGCCTTGTCGACGGCCAGCCGCAGGCGCGGGTTGGTGTCGGGGTCGCCGCCGCCGAGCTTGGCGGCGACCGTCACCTCGCGGATGATCTTGGTCCAGATCTTGCCACGCTTCTCGTCCTGGCGGCCCTTGCGATGCTGGATGTTGGCCCATTTGGAATGGCCGGCCATAGCTTCGTGCTCCCGGCGCGCGTGCGCCATCGTTGATCGTTCTGGGGTCGGACGCAGGTGCGTCCGCGCCGCGGTGCATCGCCGGGGGCGAAGGCGTCGCGGGGGTCTGCCATTCTACGGTTCCCGGGGCGCGTGGCAGCGGCCGGGGGCATCGGGCGCGGCGCGCTGGCGCCTTGCCCCGGGCTTGGCGGACAATAAGGGTTTTTCCCGCGAAGCCCGCGCCCGCGCTGCCGAAGCCGATCCATGCCGACCCCGGAAACCGCCCCGTCCAAGCCCTCCAATTTCCTGCGCCAGATCATCGAGGCCGATCTCGCCTCGGGAGCCTTGCAGGGCCGGCACTACGCCGGCGTGCCCGGAGACGCGACGCAGCTCGCGCAGGCGCCGCTGGACAGCGCGCGCATGCGCACGCGATTTCCGCCCGAGCCCAACGGCTACCTGCACATCGGGCACGCCAAGAGCATCTGCCTGAACTTCGGCCTGGCCGCGGACTACGGCGGCGTGTGCCATCTGCGTTTCGACGACACCAACCCCGAGAAGGAAAGCCAGGAGTACGTGGAGGCGATCCGCGACGCCGTGCACTGGCTGGGCTTCGACTGGGTGCGCGACGGCGTGCGCCATGAGTACTTCGCCAGCGACTACTTCGACTTCATGTGGCGCGCCGCCTGCGCGCTGATCGAGGCCGGGCTGGCCTACGTCGACGAACAGGACGCCGAGCAGATGCGGCGCAACCGCGGCACCCTGACCGAGCCCGGCGTCGACAGCCCGTGGCGCGACCGTCCGCGCGCCGAGAGCCTGCAGCGCTTCGAGCAGATGCGCGCGGGACGTCACGCGGAGGGCTCGATGGTGCTGCGAGCGCGCATCGACATGGCCTCGGCGAACCTGAACCTGCGCGACCCGGCGCTCTACCGCATCCGCTTCGCGCACCACCATCGCACCGGCGAGCGCTGGTGCGTCTACCCGATGTACACCTTCGCGCATCCCATCGAGGACGCGCTGGAACGCATCACCCACAGCATCTGCACCCTGGAATTCGAGGACCAGCGGCCCTTCTACGACTGGCTGCTCGAGCGCCTGGCCGAGCTGGGGCTGCTCGAGCGCCCGCTGCCGCACCAGTACGAGTTCGCGCGCCTGAACCTCAGCAGCGTGCTCACCAGCAAGCGCAAGCTGGCGCAGCTGGTCGACGAGGGCCGCGTCGCCGGCTGGGACGATCCGCGGCTGCCGACCATCGCCGGCTTGCGCCGGCGCGGCTACACGCCGGGCGCGATCCGGCTGTTCGCCGAGCGCATCGGCGTCAGCAAGTCGGATTCGTGGATCGACTACCCGGTGCTCGAGGGCGCGCTGCGCGACGACCTCGACCCGCAGGCGGCGCGCGCGATGGCGGTGCTGGATCCGCTGCCCCTGGTGCTGGACAACTGGGACGAGCTCATCGGCGAGGCTCGCCTGGAGCCTTGCCAGGCGCCGGTGCACCCGCACCACCCGGAACGCGGCACCCGCGAGTTCGTGCTGGGCCCACGCCTGTGGATCGAGCGCGAGGACTTCGCCCTGGATCCGCCGAAGGGCTTCTTCCGCCTGTATCCGGGAGGTCGCGTGCGCCTGAAGTACGGCTACGTGATCGAGTGCACCGGCGCCGAGCGCGCTGCCGACGGCACGGTGCGCGAGGTGCATGCGCGCATCGTGCCCGACACGAAAAGCGGAACCCCGGGGGCTGCAGCGGTGAAGGTCAAGGGCGTGATCACCTGGGTCGCCGCGGCCGATGCGCTGGCTGCCGAGGTGCGCCTGTACGAGCGCCTGTTCCTGAAGGACCAGCCGGAGGCTGGCGGCGCCGACTTCCTGCAGGCGCTGAACCCGCACAGCCTGCGCGTGGTGCAGGCCTGGGTGGAACCGACGCTGGCGCGGGCGGCGCCCGGGACTTCGTTCCAGTTCGAGCGCCACGGCTATTTCGTCGCCGACGCGGTGGACCATCGCGCGGGACGGCCGGTGTTCAACCGCAGTACCGGCCTGCGCGACGGGCGCTGAGCCGCGGCGCAGGCGCTTCACGATGCCGGCCTTCGATCTCGGCCCGGGTTTCGCCGCCGCCCCGCAGGTGGAGCCTGCCGTCGACGACGGGCTGCGCGGCGCGCTGCTGCGGCGCCTGCGCGAGCAGGGCTTCGCGTTGCTGCAGCCGGCGCAGCTCGGCGAGCTGTGCGGATTCGACGCGCGGGACTGCGCGGCGGCGACGTCGCTGTGGGATGATCTGCCGCCCGATCCCTACCTCAAGGATGGCGGGCATTACCGCAGGCGGCGCCACGGCAGTTTCGTGCATGAACTGCAGGGCGGGGAGCAGCAGGCGCGCGGTCTGGTGCAGGTGCCGCATCGCGCGCATTACCAGCCGCTGACCTACAACGCGCTGCACGGCGGGCTGGTGCGCTGGCTCGAGCCGCTGGATCCGCGGCTGTGCGAGCTGCCATGCTGGCGCTCGCTGCTGCCGGGGCTGGGCGAGCTGTTCGCGCAGCTTCGCCATCAGCCGCGCTGGTATGTCGAGGCGCACCAGTTCCGCATCGACACCGCGGGCGGAATCGGCCGTCCGACTCCGGAGGGAGCGCATCGCGACGGCGTGGACTTCGTCGCCGTGCTGCTGGTGCAGCGCCGCGACATCCGCGGCGGCGAAAGCCGGGTGTTCGAGCTGCAGGGCGCGCGCGGCGTGCGCTTCACGCTGCGCCAGCCGTGGAGCGTGCTGCTGATGGACGACACGCGGGTGATCCACGAGACCACGCCGATCCAGCCCGAATTCGAGGCCGCTGCCGGCTGCCGCGACACGCTGGTGCTGACCTGGCGCGCCGGCGGCTTCCTGGACCCGCCGCCTGCGCACGCGGGCGACGACTTCGTGCAGGCACGGGGTCACGTCAAGCCAGCGTCAGGCGCCTGAGCTTATGCTTTGCGAGCGGCGGGTCGGCGCCTGCCGCGCCCCCTACGCGCGATCCAGGAGACCAGGCATGTCCGACAGCCCAGCAGCAAGCCGCATTCCCGCCACCCTGATCGCCGGGGACGGCATCGGGCCCGAGATCATGGACGCGACGCTGCGCGTGCTGGACGCGCTGGGCGCGCCCTTCGTGTGGGATGCGCAGATCGCCGGGCTGGGCGGGGTGAAGGCGGCGGGCGACCCGCTGCCCGAGGCCACGCTGGACAGCATCCGGCGCACCCGCCTGGCACTGAAGGGGCCGCTGGAGACGCCGTCGGGTGGTGGCTATCGTTCGTCCAACGTGCGCCTGCGCGAGGCCTTCAAGCTGTACGCGAACATGCGCCCGGCGAAGACCATGATCCCGGGCGGACGCTTCGACAACATCGACCTGCTGGTGTTCCGCGAGAACGTCGAAGGCCTGTACATGGGCTACGAGCACTACATCCCGATCGAGGACGACCCGCACGCGGTGGCCATCGCCACCGGGGTCAACACCCGGCAGGGATCGCGCCACATCCTCGACTACGCCTTCCGTACCGCGATCGCGCTGGGGCGCAAGAAGATGACCGTGGTGCACAAGGCCAACATCATGAAGGCGCTGACCGGGATCTTCCTGGAGACCGCCTACCAGATGCACAAGGAGAAGTACGCCGACCGCATCGCGCTGGACGACGTGATCGTCGACGCCTGCTGCATGAAACTCGTGACCAACCCGTGGCAGTTCGATGCGCTGGTCACCACCAACCTGTTCGGCGACATCCTGTCGGACCTGACCGCCGGGCTGGTCGGCGGCCTGGGCATGGCGCCGGGGGCCAACATCGGCCAGGACGCGGCGATCTTCGAGGCAGTGCACGGCTCGGCCCCTGACATCGCCGGGCGGGGCATCGCCAACCCGACCGCGCTGATGCTGGCCGCCGCGCTGATGCTCGACCACGTCGGCGAGCATGACAAGGCGCAGCGCCTGCGCACGGCGATCAGCGATACCTTGAACGTCGACCAGGTGCGCACCGGCGACCTCGGCGGCAAGGCAGGCACCGAGGCCTTCACGAAGGCGGTGATCGCCAGGCTGTGATGCGCCCGCAGCGGCACGCCGGGCACGCGCTCCCCGCAAGCAGCGCCGTGACCCGCCGCGCGCCGCGCAGATCTCGCGCCCTTCCTAGAATGGGGGTTTCCCGGCCCGTCCCACGCTTTCCATGCCCGATCGCACCAACGACTACGTGCTGACCCTGTCGTGCCACGATGCCAAGGGCATCGTGTACTCGGTTTCCGGATTGCTGTTCCAGGCCGGCTGCAACATCCTGGATTCACAGCAGTTCGGCGATCCCGACACCGGGCTGTTCTTCATGCGGGTGCATTTCGCCGCGCCGCCGCACCTGGACGGCGCCGACAAGCTCGAGCTGCTGTTCGCCGACCTGCGCCAGCGCTTCGGCATGCAGGCCTCGATCCATGCCTGCGCGCAGCGCCCGCGGGTGCTGATCGCCGTCAGCCGCCAGGCGCACTGTCTCAACGACCTGCTGTTTCGCTGGCGCGCCGGGCAGCTTCCGATGGACGTGGTCGGCGTGGTGTCGAACCACCGCGACTGCGCCTCGCTGGCCGCGCACTACGAGGTTCCGTTCCACCACGAGCCGCTGGCCGCGGGCGCCGACGCGCAGTCCAGGCGCGAGCAGGAGTCGCGCATCGAGGCGCTGATGCGCGAGCAGCAAGTGGAACTGCTGGTGCTGGCGCGCTACATGCAGGTCCTCAGCCCGCAGCTGTGCGCCGCGCTCGACGGGCGCGCGATCAACATTCACCACTCGTTCCTGCCCAGTTTCAAGGGTGCGCGCCCTTACCAGCAGGCGCACGACCGCGGCGTCAAGCTGATCGGCGCCACCGCGCACTACGTCACCCCCGAGCTCGACGAGGGCCCGATCATCGAGCAGGACGTGCAGCGCGTGGACCACTCCCTCGGCGCCGCGGAGCTGACCGCGGTGGGCCAGGACGTGGAAAACCAGGTGCTGGCGCGTGCCGTGCGCTGGCATGTCGAGCACCGCATCCTGCGCAACGGCCACAAGACGGTCGTGTTCGCCTGAATTCGCCGCGGCTGCAAGCGGCCGCACGGAGTCGAAGATGCCCCGCATTTCCTCGCCCGCACGTGCACCGCACAGTTCCGCCGAAGCCGCCGAGGCCGCGTTCTACGAGGCGCTGCAGGCCGGCGACGTGGAAGCGGTGATGCGCGTGTGGAGCGATGAAGACGACCCGGTGTGCGTGCATCCGGGAGGGCCGCGGCTGGTCGGCGCGGCCGCCATCCGCGCCAGCTACGAGCAGATGCTGGGCGGCAGCGCGCTACCCATCGCGCCCGAACGCGTGCTGCGCACGGTCACCCTGGGATGTGCCGTGCACAACGTGGTCGAGCGCGTGCGCCTGCCGGCCGGCGCGACGCCGGCCTTCGCCTGCGTGCTGGCCACCAACGTGTACCTTCGCACCCCGCAGGGTTGGCGCCTGGTGCTGCATCATGCGAGCCCGGGCACGATCGACGAAGCCGGCGAGTTGCTGGTGCAGTCGGATCGGCTGCACTGACGAGGCGCCGAGGGCGCACAGGCATGGACGAACAGGTTGTACGCGCGATGCGTCGCTGGCCCGACGTGCCGGCCTGTGCGGGCTGGCTGGCGCTGGATTCGCGCGGCCAGTGGTGGATCCGCGATGCGCCGGCCTTGCCGTGGCCGCGACGCGACGACGGCAGCCTGGAGCGCGAGGGTGCCAGCCGGCTGCTGCACCCGGGACTGTGCGAGTTCATCGCGCGCAACTACGAGCGCGATGCGCAGGGCTGCTGGTACTTCCAGAACGGACCGCAGCAGGTCTACGTGGAGCTCGACTGCGCGCCGCTGGTACTGCGCCTGCAGACCGACGGCGACGCTGCCAGCCTGCACGCGCATACCGGGGTGCGAAGCAGGCCGAGCGAGGCCTGGCTGGACGAGGCGGGGCGCGTGTGGCTGTGCGGCGACGTCGGTCCCGGACTGCTGCACAGCCTGGATACCGTGCTGCTGGCGCCATGGCTCGACGAGCCGGCAGGCACGCTGCGCCTGCCGGGGCTGGCGCCCTTGCCGTTGCGCCCGCTCGCGCTGCACGACATCGAATCGCGCCTGGGCTTTTGCGCCAGCCCGTCGGCGCTTGCGCGCTGGCGCGCGGCCTGACGGGGCACGGCCCGCTCGCTGCGTTGGCGGCCCCCGGAGGGGCTGCCGTTGCCCGATCGGGCTTGTCGCGGACTCTTACTTGGAGTGATCGACCATGTAGTCGACGGCGGCCTTCACGTCGGCGTCGCTGGCGGTGCTTCCGCCCTTGGCCGGCATCATGCCGAGCTTGCCGGTGTAGCCGTGGATGGCGCGGGTGTACAGCGTCGGCAGGCCGTTGGCGACAATCGGCGCCCAGGCCGCCTTGTCACCGAACTTGGGTGCGCCCGCGACCCCTGCGCCATGGCAGGCGATGCAGGTGCTGTCGTACAGCGCCTTCCCGGCGTCGGCCACGGTGGTCGCGGCGGCGGCAGGCGCGGCGGTGGCCGCGGTGGTGACGGCCGAACCCGCCCCCTTCGAGTGGTCGACCATGTAGTCGACGGCGGCCTTCACGTCGCCGTCGCTGGCGGTGCTGCCGCCCTTGGGCGGCATCATGCCGCGCTTGCCGGTGTAGCCGTGGATGGCCCGGCTGTACAGCGTCGGCAGACCGTTGGCGATGATCGGCGCCCAGGCCGCCTTGTCACCGAACTTGGGCGCGCCCGCCACTCCCGCGCCGTGGCAGGCGATGCAGGTGCTGTCATACAGCGCCTTCCCGGCGTCGGCCACCGTCGTCGCGGCGGCCGCGGGCGCCGTCGCCGGCGCACTGGCCACGCTGGCCTGCGCCACCGGCGCCAGGCTTTGCGCCGCCATCGGCTGCGAGGCCACCGGCGGCGCGGTGTCGGTGGCGATGACGTGGGCGATCACCACCAGGATGATCACCGGGATCGCGAAGCCCAGCACGAGGATGATGATCAGCTTGCGCAGCGTGGGGGCGAAGGGCAAGGCGCCGGAGGCCTCGGAGGGCGCGGCATGGCCCTTGGAATGGTTGGAGTCGTGTGCGCTCATGGTCGGTGCGGGAAGGGATCGAAAGGCATCTCGAGCAACGCGGTCATTCCGCGCGCGGCCTGCATGATAGGACGTGGCGCAAGGCACGGGCGCATACGCACGGACGTTGCGCTGCAGCATGCATGCGGAGTTGACGCGTGTCACGACACGCGGCCCGGTGCCGTGGCAGGCGCGCGGCATGCATGCGTGCCGCGCGCCGCGTACCCCTGCCCGGGCGCTCGCGCTACACTGTCGGTTTGGCCCGGACGCGTGTCCGGCGCCATGCGCCCGTAGCTCAGTGGATAGAGTATCGGCCTCCGAAGCCGAGGGTCGCTGGTTCGATCCCAGCCGGGCGCGCCAATCCTGCGCGCTGGCCGGGTCGGCGGCTGCTGCGACTTAAGGCATAGTCTGGCCAGAACGGACGAGTTAGCTTTATTTCCTTCCGGCCGAACTTTGCTTTACGTGATGGGCGATAAGTCGCCCCGAAGGGCCATCAGCCCCAAAGAGCCTGCTGAGCTGGCGGCTCCTGTTGGAGGCGCCGTTGCGAATGCGCAACCACGGCAGACCAGGCGCTACGGAACGCTTTGCTGGCTGGCGAGACGCCCAACTCCTTCGCAACCCGTTTGACGGCCGGACGCGTGTTGCGTCTCCAGTAGGCCTCGAACCGGGTATCGATGGCCTCGCGCAATTCCTCGATACGGCGCTCCTGCTCTGCTCGATGTTGCCGCGCGCGCTCAGCCGCGAGTTTTGGTGCCAGGTCTCCCAGGCGAGTGCGCAACTGGGTATGACTCACGTCCCAGCTGCGCGCGAGCGCGTGCAGCGTCATGCCGGTTCCCGAGGCGATCGCAGCTTTCGCGCCGGCGATTGCGCCGTCCCAGTCATTGGCAGGGGCCTTGCGTTCTCGAGGAATATTCAGCTCTCCGGGATTCAGTCGGACCCGACTCACGTTCTCGTGCCATTGGTTCGGATCCAGGAGGCCAGCCAGCGATACGTCCGTCGCAACGCACAGTCGGATCAGAACCTGCAGACTTGTCGCGGCTGATGCGTTGTGCTGAAGCGCCGAGAGCGTGCTCTTGGATATCCCGACTGACCGAGCCAACTGCTCGTGGGTCTGCACGAGCCCGCGTCTTTGCGCCGAATCGAGAAGGCGTTTGATGTTCGGTGGCCCCAGCGATGGTGAAGCAGCGACCACGGGAATGCGTGCCACCAGTTCGCCGAGTAGGCGCGCCGCACATTCGTCCGACCGCTTCCACGGAATTCGGGCGAGATCGGCAAAGGTCACCCGCGGACGCTCTGGTTCTTGACACAGGTCGCGCTCACACGCTGGGCAATGGTCCAACGCACCGGGCCAATCTTGGCGCGTCGAAAAGGTGCGCTGGCAGCGAGGACAGGACGTTTGGAGGTAGGTGCCGTGCATGAGGCAACGGTGATAGCTCGAGATCGACCAGAGCAACTGCCAATGAGCGGGAACCTTGGATTGGCGCATCGAGCCTAGGCACTCCGCGCACCATGCTCGTCGTTGCCGCAGGGTTCCAGTGCAGGAGATGGCCCCGTGAAGCGGGCCGAACCCGAGATGTGCGACCGCTGACCGACCCGTAAGCTGAGCCAGGCGTGCGGCAAACTCTCGGTTGCGGTGTGAAGGAGCATCGAGACGATGAGGCTGGCCTCGCGCCTTGCTCGGACCCCGGAGATCACGGAAGTTCTCCATGACGAAGCGTTCCAACCTTGTGCGTTGAATGCGATGTGCCTGAGCGAGACGCCCTACGAAGCTCTCGAGAGATTCCGCCGCCGCTGTACCTTGGCCAATCGGCTGCAGGGATGCGAACACAGGGGGAGTGACCGCGCACAGCGCTTCCCTGCGACGCAGCGACTGGACGGGTTGTTGGCCGAAAGCCACACCCCAAAAGGCTTCGAATCGGCCCGTCGTGGGCGCGCCGTTCGCGACGCTCAGGACCATGAAGTGACGCCGCGCGCACGTGGCGCTTTGAGCGTGAGACCTGACACGCGCGCATTCGCTTCGTCGACATGCAATGCCCTGGAAAGCGCGTCGTCGCTGAATCCGCGGCAGCTTCCACGCCAAGCCCCGCGTGAGCAGGCCGCTGCGCCTCGTGTGGTACCTGGACCGTCAAGCGTTTCGCGGATGCTATCAACTGCGAAATAGTGATGTCCGATCAGGCACTTGAGGCGCATCGAAGGCCTCACTCCGAGCGCTTGCCCAGCCCCCTCGAGGTGCTCATAATGGCCTCAACCATGCCTCTCGTTCTGAACATCCGCACCGCCATGCCTCCCCTGCAAAAGCTCACCATGCGCCCCAAAAATGGGACCTGGATCCGCACCGTCCGTGTGTACGGACCGCGGGGCGCGTGTGTGCGCAGGGTGACGACGAGCTG
>JAJYTY010000076.1 GCA_021792835.1 Pseudomonadota bacterium | reverse complement strand
ATCTGGATCGCCGTCGCCGCGGCCTGGTAGGCCTGCTGGTACTGCATCAGGCGCGCCGCCTCCTGGTCCAGGTTCACCCCGGACACCGACTGCTGCGCGTTGCTCGCCTGCTGTGCCACCGCGTTGGCGGCGCTGAGCGCGCTTTGCGCCTGCGAACCCTGCGAGGCCACCTGGCCGACCAGCTGGGTGTATGCATCCTGCAGCGACAGCGATCCGTTCTGCAGGGTCTTCGCGCCCTGCAGCGCCGCCATGGCCTGCGCGTTGCCGCCGTTGCCCGGCCCCCCCGGACTGAGGCTGAAGGTGTCGCCCGACACCGCCAGCGATCCGCTCAGGTTCATGCTCCAGTAGCCGCCCGGTGGGTTGGCGGCGTAGGGAACTGCGATGGTCGTGCCGCTGCCGCCCAGGCCCAGGCTGCCGCTGGCCAGCACCGTGGCCGAGCCCTGCTGCGTGACCTGGAAGCTCACCACCGAGCCGCTGCTGCCGCCGCTGGTGAGCGTGACCTGCAGCGCGGTGGGGACGCTGGCGCCGCTGACCACCACCGCGCCGGCGCTGCCCGAGCTGTACTGGCCGGCCGACATCACGAGGTTGCCGAGGTTGGAGTTCACCACGCTGCCCGAGACGGTCTGCCCGGCGCTCGCCACATAGGGCGCGGCCGCCGCGATGGAGCGCGGATCGCTGAGCACGGACTGGAAGTCCAGCGCCCCCAGACGCGTGGGCAGCACCTCGAAGCTGTTGCCGGCGGCAGCGTTGCTCACGTTGACCTGCACGCCCGCGAAGCTCAGCGTGGTGACTCCGCCGGAGCTTCCCGAGCTCAGGCTGGTCGCCTGCCCGGTGGACAGGTTGGTGGCGGTCCACTGGCTGCCGTCGTACTGCAGCTTGTAGTCGTTGCCGGTGAGCTGGCCGGAGTTGGTGATGGATCCGCTGATGGTGGCGCTGCCGGTGTTGGCCGAGTTCGCCAGCACCTGCACGGGGCCGGACTGGAACATCGCTGCGCCGAGCTTGCCGTACATGTCCAGTCCCTGCGCCTGCTGGTTGTTCATCAGCTGCGCCAGCGCGTCGGCGATGCGCCCCAGCCCGTCCTGCGCCGGCTGCAGCACCTGGCTGCGGAACTGCAGCAGTCCGCCCAGCGTGCCTCCCTGCAGACCCTGCGACAAAATGGCTCCGTTGGACGCGTAGGCCACCTCGGTCTGCGACGGGTCGTAGGGATTGGGGGCCGTCTGCAGCTGATAGGACTGGCTGCCTGCCACCAGCACCTGCCCGGTGGTCGTGTAGACGTTGAGCTGGGTGCCCTGCTGCAGCACGCTGACGCCGAGTTGCGCCGACAGCTGGGTCACCAACTGGTCGCGCTGGTCGAGCAGGGTGTTGGGGCTGTTGGTGGAGGTGGTCAGCGAGTTGATCTTGATGTTGAGCTGGGCGATCTGCCCGGTCAGCGAATTGATGGTGTCGACGCTCTGGCCGATCTGCTGGTTCACGCCGTTGGAGGTGTCGAGCAGTTGCTGGCCGGCATTGTTCAGGGTCTGCGACAGGGTCTGCGCCTGGCTGATCAGCGCCTGGCGCGACGGGATGTCCGAGGGCAGGGCGGCGACCTGGCCCACGCCGCTGCTGAAGAACTGGTTGACCGCGCTGCTCAGCCCCGACGCGTTGCCGCCGAACAGGTTGACCAGCGACTGCAGTTCGCTGTTGAGCGTATTGGCTCCACTGGCGCTGGCCGTGGTGCTCCACACCTGGGTCTGCAGGAAGTTGCTGTAGCTGCGCGTGACCGTGGTCAGGTCGGTGCCGTTGCCCAGGTACAGGCCGCCGTACAGGCTGGCCGGCTGGGTCGTCTGCACCACCTGCTCGCGGCTGTAGCCGGGGGTGTTGACGTTGGAGATGTTGTTGCCGGTGACCTGCAGCGCGTCCTGCGCCGCCTGCAGGCCGGTGACCGCGTTGCTGACCAGACCGCTGACTCCGGACATGGCTCAACCCCTTCCCAGGCTACCGCGCGGAGCCTGCGCCGGCGCACGGCCGTAGACAGGCTCGCTGGGGCGCTGCGCGGATTTGTCGCGGGCCGCGCGCAGGGCGCCGCTCCACAACTGCAAGGTGTGCTGCAGGGCTTCGTGCTCCTGCCGCAGTGATTCCACCTGTGCCAGCAGGCGCGGGCTCGGCGCGTCGGCGCGGCCGCCGATGCGCCGCGCGGCGAAGGGCTGCAGGCGGTCGAGCAGCGGCTGCCATAGCGCGGCCAGCGCCTGCGCCGACATGTCCCCGTCGAGCAGCGCCTTGCGCTTGTCGCGCAGCATCGCCCCCAGCGCGTCGATCAGCGCCAGTTCCTCGGCCTCGTCTGGCCGTGCAGCGGGGATCGCGCGCGTGGACATGGTGTCGTGGAGCATCGTGCAAGCCAGCGTATCAACGTCACGGAAGCGGCAGACTTGAGCCTGCCGTGGTGCCCAGCGACTGCAGTGCGCCGCGCATGGTCTCGCCGTTGGCCACTGCCAACAGCTTGTTCGCGTAGCCCGGGTCGCTGGCATAGCCCGCGCTTTGCAGCGCCTGCGCGAAGGCGCCCAGGTTGCCGCCGTGCCCGCGCACCGCGGCGTAGCGCGGCGACTCGAGCAGGGCGGTGTAGTCGCGCACGCTCGCGGCGGCGCTGCGATAGGCGCGGAAAGCGGCCTGGCCGACGCGCTTCAATCCGCCCTCGACCTCGGTCGTGAGTTCGTGCAGCGATGCGCCCTGCCAGCCGGCGCCGGCCTTGATGCCGAACAGGTTGTTGCCCGGTGCATGCTGTCCCCAGCCCGTTTCCAGCGCGGCTTGCGCCAGGATGCCCAGCGGGCTGACGCCGAGGGCCTTGGCGGCGGCGCGCGCGCTGGGCAGGATGGAGGCGATGAACGAGCGCGCCTGCTGCGGCGAGGCCGTGGCGGAGCCGCCGCCCTGCGGCGTCGGCGTGGTGGACGGGGCGGTCGCGGAGGCCGCGAGCGCAGGCTGGCCCGTGGTGGCGGCCTCCGACGGCGTCGGCGCGCCTCGCGCCGGCACGGCATGGCTGGCGGCGGCCGCGGCGCCACCGGCTGGCGCCACCGACCCGGCGGATGCGCCGCTCGCGCCGTAGCGCGTGGCCAGTTCGTGCGCGAGAAAGCTGGCGAAGCCGATGCCGCGGCCCTGGGTGATGGTGGTCGCCAGCTGCTGCGCCATCATGGACTCGAACAGCGGGCCGGTGGTGCTGCCCAGCAGGTCGGGGCCCAGCTTGGTGGCGTTGGCGCTGTGCAGCATCTGCTGCACCAGCAGGGCCTCGAACTGGCTGCTGACCTGGCGGATCAGCGCCGGGTCATGCGGCGAGGCCTTGGCCAGCGCGGACAGCCGGTTGAGCCCCTGGAAGGACAGGCTGTTGGCCGCGCCGGCCGCGGCCAGTGCACCCATCGAACCGTTCATCATGTCGCTCATCGCCGCGTGTCCTGCCTCAGATCACGTCCAGCTGCGCATGCAGCGCGCCGGCCTGTTTCATCGCCTGCACGATGGCGATGAGGTCGTTCGGCGAGGCGCCGACGGCGTTGAGCGCGCGCACCACCGCGTCCAGGGTCACGCCGGCGCGGAACATCAGCAGCTTGGCCTTGCCGGCCTTGGCCTGCACCTGGGTCTGCGGCACCACCGCGGTCTGCCCGGCGCCCAGCGGGTTGGGCTGGCTGACCTCGTACTTGGTGTTGATGGTCACCGACAGGTTGCCGTGCGCCACCGCACAGGCTCCCAGGGTCACGTTCTGGCCCAGCACGACGGTGCCGCTGCGGGCGTCGATGACCACCCTGGCGGGCGGCGACGAGGGGTCGACCTGCAGTGCCTGCAGGTTGCCGAGAAACGAGGTGCGCGCTCCCGGCGATTGCGGAGCCTGCACGCGCACCGTGCCGGCGTTCAGCGCCACCGCGGTGTTGGCGCCGAAGGACTGGTTGATGCGCTGCGCGATGCGCGCCGCGGTGCCGAAGCTCGGGGTGTCCAGCGCCAGGGTCAGCGTGGGACCCTGGTCGAAGGCGTCCGGAACACTGCGCTCGACGGTGGCGCCGTTGGCCACCGTGCCCGCGGTGAGGAAGTTCACCTGCGTGCTGCTGCCGCCGGAGGAGGCGCCGTAGCCGCTGACCACCACGTTGCCCTGCGCGATCGCGTAGGTCTGGCCGTCGGCGCCCTTCAGCGGGGTCATCAGCAGCGTGCCTCCGGCCAGGCTGGAGGCGTTGCCCACCGCGGACACCGTGATGTTGATCTGCTGTCCCGGAGAGGCGAAGGGCGGCAGGTTGGCCGTCACCATCACCGCGGCGAGGTCCTTGGGCTGCAGGTTCTGCGCCACGCTGGGCGGCAGGTTGATGCCCAGGCGCTGGAACATGTTGAGCAGCGACTGCGTCGTGTACGGCACCTGCGTGGCCTGGTCGCCGGTGCCCGACAGACCGACGACCAGGCCGTAGCCCACCAGCTGGTTGGGGCGCACCCCTTGCACGCTGACCAGGTCCCGGATGGCCATCGCGCTGGCCACGGGAGCCAGCGGGACGGCCGCGAGTGTCACGGCGAGGGCGAGCAGGGCGCGGCGCAAGGGGCGAAGGAAGGGCATGGGAACGGTCGGGGGGAATCGGTAGTCGCTGGACTCAGAACGGCCACAGTGACAGGAAGAACTTCGTCAGCCACGGCACGCGTGCGGCGTCGTACACGCTGCCGTTGCCGCTGTACTCGACCCGCGCATCGGCGATCTGCGTGCTGGACACGGTGTTCTGCGGAGTCACGTCGGCGGCGCGGACCACGCCGACCACGCGGATGAACTCGTGCCCGCCGTTGAGCATGACCTCCTTCTGGCCGGAGATCTCCAGGTTGCCGTTGCTCATGACCTTGATCACGGTGGCCTGCAGGGTCGTGGTGAAGGTGTTGCTCTGCGTGGTCGCTCCGTTGCCGCCGAACTTGGTCGCCGAGGTCGCTCCGATGCTGGGGGTGTACTGGCCCAGCGTCGGCTGCACGCCGAACAGGCTGGACAGGCCGGCGCTGACCGTGTCGGACTTGGCGATGGTCGTGTTGGTGGACTTGCTGGCGTTGGCGTTCTCGGCGATCAGGATGGTGATCAGGTCGCCGACGCGGTGCGCACGCGAGTCCTCGAACAGCGCCACGTTGGTGCCGTCCTGCCAGATCGCGCCGTTCGCCGGGTGCGCGTTCATCGGCTGCGGCCGCGCCGGGATCGGCAGCGGCTTGAGACGTTGCAGCGCCATCTTGTCGGTCGGGCTGGCGGCGCAGCCGGCCAGCAGCAGCGCCGCCGCCAGCATGGCGGGAACGGCGACCCGGCGCGCGACTGCGGAAGTGCTCATCAGATGTTCTGCTCCACGTACTGCAGCATCTGGTCGGAGGCCTGCACCGCCTTGCTGTTGATCTCGTAGGCGCGCTGCGTGGAGATCATGTCGACCAGCGCCGAAACGACGTTGACGTTGGAGGCTTCCAGGTAGCCCTGCTGCACCGCGCCCAGGCCGTTGAGCGTGGGCTGCCCGGTGTTCGGGCTGCCCGAGGAGCCGGTCTGCAGGTACAGGTTGCCGCCGACGCTCTGCAGCCCCGCCGGGTTGATGAAACTGGCCAGCTGGATGGTGCCCACCTGCTGCGCCGCGGCCTGCCCGGGCAGGGTCACCGACACCGTGCCGTCGTTGCCGATGGTGATGGTCTGCGCGCTCGACGGAATCGTGATGGTCGGCTGCAGCAGGTAGCCGCTGGAGTTCACCAGCTGCCCCTGGTTGTTGAGCTGGAAGGTCCCGTCGCGCGTGTAGGCCAGCGTGCCGTTGGGCTGCAGGATCTGGAAGAAGCCGTTGCCGTTGATCGCCACGTCCAGCGAGTTGCCGGTCTGCGTCAGGTTGCCCTCGGTGAACAGGCGCTCGGTGGCCACCGAGGTGACCCCGGTTCCCAGTTGCAGGCCGGACGGGTACATGGTGGTCTGCGACGATTGCGCGCCGGGCTGGGTCAGGTTCTGGTACAGCAGGTCCTGGAATACCGTGCGGCCGCTCTTGAACCCGGTGGTGTTGACGTTGGCCAGGTTGTTGGCGATGACGTCCATGTTGGTCTGCTGGGCCTGCAGACCAGTGGCGGCGACGTACAGGGATCGGATCATGGCGCGGTGGCGTGGGGTGGGCGGGGCACGGGCTCTCAGGCGACGTTGAGCAGTTGCATCGCTGCCTGCTGGTTCTGGTTGACGCTTTGCATCAGCTTGGTCTGCATCTCGAAGGCCCGTGTGTTGTCGAGCATCTGCACCATGGCCTGCACCGGGTTGACATTGCTGCCCTCGAGCACGCCGCTGGCCAGCTGCACCGCGGGGTCGGGCTGCGCCGGCCCCTGGGTGTCGCGGAACAGCCCGTCGGCCCCGCGCTGCAGTTGCGTGGACGGCGGGTTGACCAGCTGGATGCGCCCGAGCACCACCGGCGAGCTCGGCGACGAGCCGGCCGGCACGCCCGAGATCGTGCCGTCGACCCCGATCTGGATCGACTGCAGCTGCGGCAGCGAGATCGGCGCGCCGTTCTGCGACAGCACCGGATGGCCGTCGCTGGTGGTCAGCAATCCGTTGCCCGAGATGCGCAGGTCGCCGTTGCGTGTGTAGGCGGTGCTGCCGTTGGCGGCCTGCACGGCGATCCAGCCGGGTCCCTGCACGGCGACGTCGAGGTTGCGTCCGGTGTGGATCATCGGTCCCTGCCGGAAGTTCGTGCTGTCGGTCTGCGTGGCCACGTAGGCGTTGCTGGGCAGCGGCTCGCCATACACCGGCAGCGCGCGAAACTGCGCCTGCGCGGCACGGTAGCCGAAGGTGTCGACGTTGGCCAGGTTGTTGGTGATGGCGTCCTGGCGCCGCAGGATGGCGCGCGCACCGGTGGCGGCGATCCAGAGGGAATCCATCGCTAGTCTCCTCGGCGGGGCGCGTGCTTACAGCGACAACAGGGTCTGCAGCACCGTATTCTGGGTCTTGATGGTCTGCGCGTTGGCCTGGTAGGCCTGCTGCGCGACGATCAGGTCCACGAGCTGGGTCGACAGGTTCACGTTGGACCCCTCGACCGCGCTGGACTGCAGGGTCCCGAGTCCGCCCGAGCTCGGCGAGCCGGTCAGCGGCTGCCCCGACTGGAAGGTCTCGATGTAATAGTTGTTGCCGGCTCGCTGCAGGAACTGCGGTGCAGCGAAGTTGGTCAGCGTGATCCGCCCCAGCAGCGAGGACTGGCCGTTGCTGTACTGGCCGAAGATGTTGCCGTCCGAGCTGATGGACAGGTTGCTCAGGCTGCCCGCCGCGTAGCCGTTGTCGGCGACGCTGTTGACGGCCGATGCCGTCGAGTAGTTGGTCGACCCCGCGAAGTTCACCTGGACCGTGCTCGGGTTGGCGGCGTCGGCCCAGTTCAGCGCGCCGGTGTTCAGCGTGACCGTGCCGCTGACCGCGCCGGTGGACGTGAAAGGCAGCGAACCCAGCGAGCCCGAGGTCATTCCGCTGGCGCCGGTGGTTCCGTCCACCGAGTAGTACACATGCCACGTCGTCCCCGATCCGGAGGACAACTGGTAGTAGGTGGTCATCAGGTGGGCGGCGCCCAGGCTGTCGTAGACCGTGGTGCTGGTCGAGTAGTTGTAGGTCGTCGGGTCGCTGGGCACCACCGCGGTCCCGCTGGCGAGAGGAGTGGTCGCGGCGTTCAGGTTCAGGTCCATCACCAGCCCCGAGGTCGCCTGCGGCTGCAGCATGCCCTCGGTGATCTGCAGCGGCCCGGAGCCGCCGGTCAGCGTGCCGCTGACGGCCGGAATGCCGATCAGCTTGCCGCCGTTGGAGTCGATGACATAACCGTTGGAGTCGAGCTGGAACTGGCCGTTGCGCCCGTACATGGTCGAGCCGTTGACGTTGAACTGGAAAAAGCCGTTGCCGTTGATCGCCACGTCCAGCGGGTTGCTGGTGCTCTGGATGTTGCCCTGCGAGAACTGCTGCGCCACGGTGGCCACGTGGGTGCCGATTCCGATCTGGCCGTTGGTCGGCGCGTTGCCGGCGATCGCCGCCGCGTAGGCGTCGGCGAACTCGGCGTTCGACTCCTTGTAGCCGACGGTGTTGGCGTTGGAGATGTTGTTGCCCAGCACCTGCAGGTCGGTGGAGGCGGCCTGCAGGCCGGAGATCGCGGTTTGGAAGGAGCTCATGGCGGCTTGGTGCGGCGGGGAGGGGGCTCGACGGGTTCGGGGCGCGGCGGCTACATCACGCCCTGCACGCTGGTCAGCGGGATGCCGGTGCTTTGTCCCTGGACCTGCAGGGTCGGCGTGGAACCGGAATTGAGCATCACCGACACCACCTGACCGCTGCCGAACGGAGTCGCCGACACGCTGGCTCCGCTGGCGTCGGTGGCCTGCACGGCGAAGCTGTAGTTGCCCGGCCCCAGCGCGGCGCCAGATGGATCGGTCCCGTTCCAGTGGAAGGACTGCACGCCGGCGGGCAGCGAGCCGAGGTTGAGCGTGTCCACCACCTGTCCGGCGCTGTTGCTGACCTGCACCTGCACGTTCTGCGCGCCGGAGGCCAGCGTGAAGCCGCCGGCGCTGCCGCCGCTGGCTCCCAGGCTCAGCGAGTTGTTGTCGAACACCACGTTGCGCCCGACCAGCGAGGCCGCCTGCAGGCTCTGGCTCTGCGCCAGTTGCGCGGTCAGGGCCGCCAGCGACTGCTGCATCGATTGCACGCCGCTGGCCGTGCTGAACTGCGCCAGCTGCGCCGACAGGTTCGAGTTGCTCATCGGATTGAGCGGGTCCTGGTTGGTCAGTTGCGTGACCAGCAGGTTGTAGAAGGCGTTGGCGTTGCCCAGCGCGGCGATGCCGCTGGCGCCGGAGGAACTGCTGGACGCCGAGCTGCCCTCCAGCGAGGACAGGAAGGGGTTGCTACCGATCGGGGAAGTCGTCATGGCAGGGGTCCTCGCTGGATCACTGTCCCAGCGTGATGGTCTTGAGCAGCAGGTTCTTGGTCGTCGTGGCCACGTTGACGTCGGCCTGGTAGGTGCGCGACGCCGAGATCATGTTGACCATCTCGTCCACCGGGTTGACGTTGGGGTAGGCGACGTAGCCCTGTTTGTCGGCCAGCGGGTTGCCGGGGTCGTAGACCATGCGCATGGGCCCGGGTTTTTCCACCACGCCGGCCACCCGCACGCCGTCCACCCCGGCGCCCGCACCGGGCGCGTTCAGCGGCTGCGCGGCGAACACCACCTCGCGGGCGCGGTAGGGCTGGCCGTTCGAGCTGGTCGCCGAATCGGCATTGGCCAGGTTGCTGGCGACCACGTTGAGCCGGTAGCTCTCGGCGTTCATGCCGGTTCCGGCGACATCCAGGGCGTTGAACAGGGACATGGCGATACTCGCTCGGCGTGGGTTCAGCCGGTGATGGCCGAATTGAGGGTCTTGATGCGCTCGGTCAGGAAGGTCAGCGCGGCTTCATACTGGATCGAGTTCTTCGCGAAGGCGGACTGCTCGCGGTTCATGTCCACCGTGTTGCCGTCCAGGCGCACGCTGTTGCCTTGCTGGTAGCCGACGAAGGCGGCCGCGGCGGATTGCTGCTGCGGGGCCTGCATCTGCCCCGGCTGCTCGGTCTTCAGCGGCAGCGGCGCGCCCTGGCCGTCGACGGCGCTGCGCAGCGCCTTCGCGAACTGCAGGTCCACGGCCTTGTAGCCGGGAGTGTCGGAGTTCGCGATGTTGGCCGCCAGCAGCTGCTGCCGGTACGCGCGCAGGTCCAGCGCCTGCTGCAGCGGCGAGAACGCGTGGTCGAGGAGAGTGGGGCCGGGCATCGCAGTGGCAAGGGTGTCGGGGGCTTGCGCCGTGCCACCCGGATAGCAGGAAGCGTGCCATCGGCAAGACGGCCTCGCCTGCCCTCTGGCGGGCATGCGGAGCGGCCGTCCCCACGGCCGCGCGGCGGGGCCGAAGCGGCAAGGTCTTGCCGCCCCGCCGTGCCGCCTGCCGCGGGTCCGGCGTTGCAGGTGCCGGCGAGCACGGTGGTATGGACCTTGCATCCGTGTGCGCGTCCCGGCCGGTCGAATGGCTGCCGGCCTCATTCGACATCCTCTCGACTCAAGCGGCGGAGAAGTCCTTGTCAGCAGCAAGTCGGGCGCTCAAGGCGCCCATCGCCCGGATGGCACCTCTGGCGCTGCTCGCGGCCCTGGGCTGGTGCGCGACGGCCACGGCCGCCGCGCCGGAACGTCCGGCGGGCTCGGCGCCGGTCGCCGCGGCGCACGCCGGGCCCGGGCACCCCGCGCGCTGGGAGTCCGCCGAAACCCTGCGCGCCACGGCCGAGTCCTTCGTGCGTGCGCATCTGCCCGCCGGGGCGGCGCGGGCCGGCGTACGGCTGCATGCCGGGCTGTTGCCGGCGCGCTTTCCGCGCTGCGCGGCAGGGCACCTGCAAGCCCACGCCTTCGGCAACCCGAGCCCCTACGGCCCGCAGACCGTGCAAGTGGCCTGCGACGCCCCGCAGGCCTGGTCCGTGTACCTGCCGGTGAGTGTCGACTGGCCTGAGCAGGTGGTCGTCGCGTCGCACGCGCTGGCCCCGGGGCACGCGCTGAGTCCCTCCGACCTGCAGCTCGTGCAACGCGACCGTGCGAGCCTGCCGCCGGGGGCCCTGCAAAGCGAGGCCCAGGCCGAGGGCCGGGTGTTGCGCCTGGGCGTGGCGGCGGGCCAGAGCATCACCGACTCGATGCTCGCCGGCCCGCGCCTGATCCACTACGGTCAGGCCGTGTCGCTGATCGCCGAGGGAGACGGGGTGCGCCTGGTGGCGCTGGGCATCGCGTTGCAGGACGGCAGCGAGGGGCAGACCGTGCTGGTGCGCAACGCCCAGTCGGGCAAGGTGGTCAGCGGCGTCGTGGACTCGCGCGGCGACGTGGTCGCGGCCCTGTTGCACTGAATGGTCCCGAAGGATCCGCGAAGCAGCGTCAAAACTCCGACGCCCGCGCTGGTTTCGTGCGCCGACCCGCCGTCCGGCACACGCTCGCAGCGAACCCCGCGCGGGCCGCGTCTCCTCTGAGGAAGGGGTGCGCAGGGCTGCGCGGGCAGCCCCTGGCATCGGCCTTGCTAGGGCCTGGGCATGCACTCAGGGAGGGGCACTCGAATGTCGGCGTGGGCAATCGCAGATTTGCACGAGCGCGAAGCACAGGCGCAGGGCGCTGCCGCGGGCGATGCGCCGCCAACGCAGTGGCCGGCCGGTGGGTTGCGCAAGATCCGCCGCTGCGTCGAGCACTGGCTCGACGGCGTGCTGCGGTCCGCACCGTCGCTGCCGGTGCCGCGCCTGCCGCAGGACGTCGAGCAGGGACTGGTCGAGGCCCTGCAGGCCGCCGGGCAGGCTTCTTCGCTGCGTCCCGGGCTGGACGACGCGCTGCAGCACGCACGGGCGCTGCGCGACATGCGGGCCGCCGTGACCGAGCTCGGGCGCGAGGCCGTCGGACTCTTGACGCGCCTGGCCGACCTGGAGTCGGACTGGGCCGCGCAGCAGGCCTGGCTGGACCCCCTGACGGGACTGCCCGGGCGCCGCGCGCTGCAGCAGCGCCTGCAGTCCGAGATCAGCCGCCTGCGCCGCCAGGGAGATCGCTGCGCGCTGGCGTTGCTGGATCTGGATCGCTTCAAGCCGGTCAATGACCGGCACGGACATCTGGTCGGCGACCGCTACCTGGCAGCCTTCGCCGCGGCCCTGAGCTCACGCCTGCGCAGCTACGACGCGGCGTTTCGCTACGGGGGGGACGAATTCGTGCTGTGTCTGCCGCAGGCCAGCGAACAAGAGGCGCGCAGCGTGGTCGAGCGCCTGCGCGCGGCGCTGGCGCACAAGCCCCTGCTGAGCGCCGACGGCAGGGAGCTGTTCGCATCGTTCTCCGCCGGAGTGGCCGCGCTGGCCGCCGACAAGACCCTTGGTCAGGTGATGGGCGAGGCCGACGCGAGGCTGTACGCTGCCAAGCGGGAAGCGGCACGCGCCGCCTCTCCCGGTTGAGTCGTCGCGCGTGTGCCTGCAGCCACCCGCTCCGGAGTCTCCAGCGTGAACCTCGCACAAGCCAGCATGCACGACCTGCGCTCGGCCTTCGACGTCGACGTGCGCCAGTTCCTGGCGCAGTTCGACGGGGCCGTGCAGGATGTGTGCGGCGCGCGCGACGCGCAGGCGCTGGGGGCGGCGGGCGAGGCCCTGCGCGGAATTCGTCTCGGAGCCGAGTTCCTCGGTTTCGAGGATCTCGGCCGCGCCTGCCGCGAGGTCGAGCAGGAGCTGCTTCGGCAGTTGCCGCTCCTGGCGTCGCGCGACGCCGGCGCCGCCCGGCGCGTGCGCGAACTGGCATCGACCTTGCACGAGGCCGTCGGCGGGGCGATCGCCGCGGCGGCCGCGCAGGAGCCCGGAGCCGAGGGCGCCGCGGAGCCGGCGTCGCCGATACACGAGGTGCTGCCGGAATGGTCCATGGAGTCCGCTTTCGAGCGCCAGCCGCAGCCCGAAGCGGAAGCCGAATCGGCACCCGAAGCTGTGCCGGCATCCGAGACCGCGCCGGAAACTGAGCCCGTACTGACGCTGGAGCCGGAGCCGGAGCCGACGGCAGGATTCGAGCCGGAACCGGAGCTGGAAGGACCCCCTGTGCAGCCGTTGGCCGACGCTTGCGAACTCCCGCCGCGGCTCGCGCCGGGAGCCAGCGCCGCATGTCGCTGGGATGCGCAGGAAGCTTCGCGGCTGTTGCGCGATGCGGTCCAGCCGCTGCACCAGAGCGTGCAGCAGACCCACGACCTGCTGCGCGAGCATGTGCAAGGGTGGGACGACATGCGCGACGCGCTGTTGCAGGCAGTCGCCGGCCCGCACGAGGCCGGGGCATCGGCGGTCGAGGCCGCGCCCTGCGAGCCCCCTCGCATCGAGATGCCCGGGTCCGAGGCGCAGGACGTCGAGCTGCAGGACCTCGAATCGCAGGACGTCGGATCGCAGGAGGCCGCGCCACCGCTCGACGAGGAGCCGGTGGCGGCGCCATCCTTCATCGAGGCACTCGTCGACGAGCCCGAGGGCGAAGGCGCGCGCGATGCGCCGTCGATCGAGCAGGAAGTGGCCTGGGACGGCGTGCTCGACGTGCGCCTGGCGCAGCTCGGCGACTGGATGCTGGCGCTGCCGTCAGACAGCGTGCTGGGCAAGGTCGATGCGCCGGCGCGCACCTTGCGCCTGCCGCGCGGCGAAACCCTGGTGCTCAGCGAATTCGGCGCGCTTCCCGAGGTCGGGCTGGAGCGGCCGTGGTGTGTGTCCGAGGGACCCGAGGCCGCCGATGCCTACCTGCTGCTGCGCGACGAGCAGGACGCCTGGGCGCTGCGCGTGCAGCGGGTGCTGGACCTGCGCACCTTGCATTTCTGGTCGATTCCCTCGGCGCTGGGCGCCCCGCTCGGCGTGGCCGCGGCGGCGGTACTGGACGAGCCCGAGCCGGCCCCGGAAAGCGGCGTCGCGGCGCGCGCGCCGACGCTGGCGCTGCTGCTGGACCCGGGATTCGTGCGCGCGCGCCACGCGGCCGTAGGCGAAGCCGAGGCCGCGCCAGCGGCGCGCGAGGGCTGAGGCCATGGACCGCGACGCCGTGGCCTGGCCGCCGCTGCGCGACGCAGCGCTGGAGCCGATGGGCTTCGCGCCGTCGGCCGCCGGCAGCTGGCTGGTGTTCGAGGTGGACGCCCAGGCCTGCGCCATCGACAGCCGGCAGCTGCGCCAGATCGCGCTCGCCGGCTCCATCGTGCGCCTGCCGGGGCCGCGTCATCCGGCGTGGCCCGGGATCGTCGCCTGGCAGCGGCGCGCGCTGGCCGTTCTCGACTGCGGCGCCGCGATGGGGCGCCATCCCAGCCTGGGCGGCGCGGCGTCGCGCGTGCTGGTGGTGCAGGACGACTCGCGCCTGTGGGCGCTGCTGGTCGACGCGGTTCGCGGTCTGCACCAGGAGAGTCCGGAACGTTTGATCGATGTGCAGCGCGGCCTGCCGCCGCCGTGGAACGCCGTGCGGGCACTGCTCCCGCTGGCGGATGCGGTGGGCGGCGAGGTGTGTCCGATCCTGCACGTGCCCACCCTGTGGAACGGATGCCTGAGGCCCGCCTGCCTCCAGGGCGCCGGCCTTGCGGAGTCCCGAGCGTGAAGATCACCCCGATCCGTGCGATGGTGTGGATGTGGCTGCTGTGCAGCGCGTGGCTGCCGGGTATCTGGTGGTTGCAGCGCCTGCTCGCGGGCCCTCATGCGGCAGAGCTGCCGGCTGCCGCACCGGTGCTCGGCGGCGGGTTGCTGTTGCTGCTGATGGCGGCGCTGTACCTGAGCCTGGGCCTGCGCATCGAACAGGCGCGGCTGCGCATGGCGCTGCGCTCGGCGCTGCGCGGCGAGACGACGCCGGAGGCCGCTGCCGAGTGGCGCGGCCTGCTCGACGACGTGCGCCTGGCCATGCGCCGCACGGGCCTGGAACGCGAGCGCCTGGCGCTGCGGCTGCACGAGGCTGAGGCTGCCCTGCGCGAGCAGGGCGAGCGCTCGGCGCAGGCAGCGCGCAGTGCGCAGGATTCGCTGTCGCAGGTGCGCCAGGAATGGCGCCGCCTGCTGCCGGTGCTGCCGTCCGCGGAGGAGGGGCAGGCACGCTTGCGTGCGCTGCAGCGCAGCTCGCAGGCGCTGGAGTCCGCGCGCGACGAAGCCCGGCAGCTCGACCAGGGGATGGCGTCGGCCATGGCCTCGCTGGAGCACGTGCGTGCGGCGGTGCAGGCGCTGGGAGGCGAGGCCGAGCAGGATTTCCTGCAGCGCGCGGCCCGGCTGGCCGAGTCGCTGCAATTGCTGAGCCTGAACTTCCGTCTCGCGCTCGAACGCCTGGAGCTCATCCCTGGCGCGCGCGGCGAGGCCCTGGACACGGTGGTGCAGGACATCGAGCCGCTGTGCGCGCAGGCGACCTCGCTGCTGCAGGGGCTGCCGAAGAAGCCCCAGGCCACGGCCCGTGCGGCGGAGCAGCTGCAGCCGCTGGAAAAGGCCTTGCAGGCGCTTCCGATCGAGTTGGAGAAATTCGTTGCCGCGGTGCAGCAAGGGCGCGCCGCCCTCGAGCCCGTGCTGGCCGACGCGCA
>JAJYTY010000075.1 GCA_021792835.1 Pseudomonadota bacterium | reverse complement strand
TCGAACAGGGTCGAGAAACCCAGGCCCATCTGCAAGCCGACGATGCTGCCGGCAAGCTGCACGGCGCTGAGGATCAGGGACATCGACAAGCCGATGATGCCTCCGACCAGCAGTTGCTGCATGACCAGGCCCCAGCCCATGGCACTGTCGAGCACCACCGGAGGCATCGCGGGCAGCGCCGGCGCCAGCGCCACCGCCACCGCCACCGCCAGCCCTACGCGCACCTGCACCGGAATCTGCGAGGCGCTGAACATCGGCGCGGTCCCGAGCAGCGCGAGCACGCGCAGGAAGGGCCAGAAAAAGGCCCCGATCCACTGCTCGAGCTGCAGCGCGCTGAAGGAGAACATCGGCGATACGGTCTCAGGACCCCAGCAGCTGCGGGATGCTCTGCAGCAGGCGGATCGTGTAGTCCGTCATCACGTGCAGCATCCACGGACCGGCCACCACCGCTGCCACGCCGATGGCCAGGATCTTCGGCACGAAACTCAGGGTCATTTCGTTGAGCTGCGTGGCAGCCTGCAGCAGGCTCACCAGCAGCCCGACGACCAGCGCCACGCCGAGCAGCGGCAGCGACACCAGGAACATGGTCCACAAGGCCTGCTGGCCGATCGTCACGACGGTTTCGGGACTCATCGCAAGCTACTCCGGAAACTGCGCCTCAGCGCACGAAACTCTGCACAAGGGATCCGATGACCAGATCCCAGCCGTTGACCAACACGAACAGCATCAACTTCAGCGGAAAGGACACGGTCACCGGCGACAACATCATCATCCCCATCGACATCAACACCGCCGCGACCACCATGTCGATGATCAGGAAGGGGATGAACACGATGAAGCCGATCTGGAACGCCGTCTTCAGCTCCGAGGTGACGAAGGCCGGGATCAGCAGGCTCATCGGCGTGTCCTGCGGACTGGCCAGCGCCTTGTGGCCGGACAGCTTGACGAACAGCGCCAGGTCGTCCTTGCGGGTCTGCGCCATCATGAATCCGCGCAGGGGCCGGGAACCCGCCTGCAGCGCCTGCTGCAGCGTGATGGTGTTGTCCATCAGCGGCTTGACCGCCACGTCATTGATGCGGGTGAGCACCGGACTCATCACGAACAGCGTCAGGAACAGGGAAAGCCCGACGATCACCTGCGCCGGCGGCACGGTGGTCGTTCCCAGCGCCTGCTTGAGCAGCGACAGCACGATCACGATGCGCGTGAACGCGGTCATCATCAAGAGCATGGCCGGCAGGAACACCAGCACGGTCATGAACAGCAGGGTCTGCAGGCTCAGGCTGTACTGGGTGCCGCCGCCGGCTGCCGGCGTGCTGGTCAAGGCGGGCAGGCCCTGCGCGTGGGCGCAGACGGGCAACGCCAGCAGCAGCAGCAGCAGCAGACCAGGCAGCAGGCCCGGCAGCAGGCGGGGCGGGATTCGACGCAACGCTGTCATGAATCGTTCAAGGAGGAGGAATCGGTTGCGGCACGCGCGCCGGACGCCTTGCGCAGCCACTCGGTGAACGGGGCGACCGCTCCCGGGCCGCCCCCGGGACGCACCGGCAGCTGCTGCGGCAGCACGTGCAGGCACTGCAGGCCCTGCGCGCCGGCGCCCAGCAGCAATTGCTGCTCGCCGACCTGCACGAGCAAGAGACGTTCCCGCGGCGACAGGGCCAGCGACGCCACGACCCGCAGGTCGGCGCGCCCCGCCGCCAGCCCCGGCTGCATGCGCCGCAGCACCCGCAGCAGCAGGAAGAACAGCACGAGAACCAGGGCCAGGCCCGCGATCACGCGCAACATCGAGGACCAGGACATCGGATCGGACATCGAGATCGCATCTCCTAACGACAAAATCTTGACGAATATCGGGCGGCTGCGCCGGGCGCTTGACGCCCATCCGCGCCGGCAGTGGGTACACTGGAGCCTGCGCATCGGGCCGCGGGGCACCGTGGCCGTGTCAGGCGTCCCAGGGAATCCTTCTTGCTTGCATGGGCACCGCAGTCCCCGCGCAAACTGGTGCAAGATTCGAGCCATGGTGGCGCTCGACGCCGCGAGACCCGGAGCGGGATGCCGATGCACGCCACCCGGGACTCGTGGTGCCGCAGCCGCAAGCCCCAGCCCGCGCCGAACCGAAGCCCGCATGCCCCGACCGACCCCGTCCTCCGCCACCGTCCCGGCACTCGCCGTGCCGCAGGGTGAACCCGCGTCCCCGACGCGGCGTGTCGCGCTGCGCGGCGCGGGTGCCGTGCTCGCGGGAGCCGCGCTGCCGCCGACGCTGCTGGCGATGGGCGGCGATTCCCGCGCCGAGGACTCTCCGGCGCTGCGTTACGCCCACTCGGAAAAGGCTCTGCGCCTGGCGATGCTGCTGGCGCGCAGCACGTCGCTGCCTGTTGCCTGGCTGCGCCAGCAGATCGCGCATGCCTACTTCCAGCCGCTGGTGGCGCGCCTGATCATCCCGGGCAGGCCCGAGCAGAAGGACTGGCGCGTGTACCGCAGCCACTTCGTGGAACCCACGCGCATCGCCGCCGGGCTGCGTTTCCTGCGCGACAACCGCTCGTGGCTCGACGAAGGGCAGCGCCGCTTCGGCGTGCCGCCCGAGATCGTGCTGGGCATCCTCGGCGTCGAGACCATCTACGGCCGCAGCATGGGCGACATCCCCGTGCTCGACAGCCTGTGCACGCTCGCGCTGGACTTCCCGGCCGCTGCGCCGAGGGACCGCAGCGCCTACTTCGCGTCGCAGCTCGGCGACTATTTCATATGGTGCAACGGCGGCGGAATCGACCCGACCCGCACCCGCGGCTCCTACGCCGGCGCGATCGGCATGCCCCAGTTCATGCCGGGCAGCATCCTGCGCTGGGGCACGCGTTTCGACGGCCAGGGCCCGGTCGACCTGATCCACAGCGCCCCCGACGCAATCGCCAGCGTCTGCAACTTCCTGGCCGGACACGGCTGGATCCCGCACATGCCGGCGGCCTTCGCGCTGCAGGTCCCGCGCGACCTGGCCCCTCGGGTGCTGCAGCGCCTGCTCGAGCCGGACATCGTTCCCAGCTTCAGCGCGGCGCAGCTGCGCGCGGCCGGTCTGTCGCTGCTGCCCCAGGCGCTGAGCTACCCGGGCAAGCTCGCGGTGGTGCAACTGCCCAACGCGGGCGGCCAGCCCGACTACGTGCTGGGAACCGACAACTTCTTCGCCATCACGCGCTACAACCACTCGGCCTTCTACGCGCTGGCCGTGCTGCAGCTCGGCCAGCGCATCCTGCTCGAAGACCAGCAGAGCTGAGCGCGGCGGCGCGCCGCGCCCTCGCTCGACTCAGCGCATGAACAGCAGCGCCATCACCAGCCCGATGGCGACGATTCCCCAGCGCATCGCGTTGCGAGGCACCTTGCGCGCGACACGGGCGCCGAAATAGCCGCCCAGCAGCACCGCCGGCACCATCAGGCCGGCGACCTTCCAGTGCACCGTGCCGGCGGCCGCGTAGATGCCCAGCGCGAACACCGTCAGCAGAGCCGACACGACGTTCTTCAAGCCGTTCATGCGGTTCAGGTCGGTCTCGCCGATCAGCCCGAACAAGGCCAGCAGCAGCACGCCGAGTCCGCCGTTGAAGTAGCCCCCGTACAGGCTGACCGCGAACATGCCGACCCACGCCACCCAGCGCGGCGTATGCTCGTGCGCGCCACGCCCGATCATGCGCAGCACCGGCTGCGAGAACGCGAACAGCGCGGTGGCGAACAGCAGCAGCGCCGGCACCAGCGCGCGAAAGGCCTTGTCGCTGGTGGACACCAGCAGCCCGGCACCCAGCAAGCCGCCCAGCAGACAGCTGCTGAGCAGCCCGATGGGGCCGAGCGAGCGCGGCGCGCCCATGTCCTCGCGAAAGCCCCAGGCGCTGGCCACATAGCCGGGAAACAGCGCCGTGGTGCCGGTGGCATTGGCGGCGACCGCGGGCACGCCTGCCCACAGCAGCGCCGGCAGGGTCAGGAAGCTGCCGCCGCCCGCTACCGCGTTGAGCGCCGCGCCGAAGAACGCGGCCGCCAGCAGCACCGCGTCGCGAAACCAGTCAGGGGTCATGGATCGAGGGAGTTCGGGCCCGCCACGGGTTCGCGCAGGGCGGGGACGGCGGCGCTGGCACGCCCGCGCAGCGCCACGTGGATTCCGGCGAAGATCAGCGCCGCGCCGACCACGTGGTACAGCGCGATGCCCTCGCCGAGGAACACGTAGGCCAGCAGCGCCGCGAACACCGGCGCCAGATTGCCGAAATACGAGGGGATCTGCGCACCCACGCGTGCCACCGCGGCTCCCCAGCAGGCGTAGGCCAGCACCGAGGCGAACAGCGCGACATAGCCGATGGCCAGCGCGACCGACGGGCTCCAGTGCGTGACGTGGCCGAGGCCCCAGCGTTCCCAGGCCGCCAGCGGCGCGATGAACAAGGTGCCCCAGGCGACCTGCGCGGCCAGCAGGCCCAGGCGCGGCAGCGCCACCGGGTTGCGCCGCAGGTCCCAGGTGTACAGCGCCCACAGGAACACCGCGAGCAGCATCATCAGGTCGCCGCTGGCAAGGTGCAGACTGGCCAGCCGCAACACATGCCCTCCGGTGACCACCACCGCGACGCCGGCCACCGACAGCAGGCTGCCCCCCCAGGCCGCGGCGCCGATCGACTCCCCGTACAGCGCCGCGCCCAGCAGGGTCACGAACACCGGGGACGCCGACGTGATCAACGACACCTTCAGCGGCGTGGTCGTGTGCAGCGCGACGTACTGGATCGAGTTGTAGCAGGCCACGCCGAGGAAGCCCTGGCGCGCCAGCACCACCCAGTGCCGGCGCAGCAGGGCGCGGCCTCGCCACAGCGAGACCGCGCTGAACGGCAGCAGCGCCAGCAGCGCGAAGAACCAGCGGCAAAAGCTCAGCGCCAGCGGCGCGATGTGCCCGACCATCAGCCGGCCCACCACCGCGTTGCCGGCCCATAGCAGCGGCGGCAGCGTGAGCATCAGGACGGTTCCGGCGGACAGGCGCTTGGACGAGTGCATCCGCGCATTATTCCAAGTTCCGGGAAAGCGCTCGGTGGTGGAGCTTCGGCGCGCGGGGCCGCGCGCGCCGCGAGCCCGTCCCGCGAACTCGCTCCCCGGGCTCGAGGCCGCCCGCGCGGCCACCTCCCCATGCGCGCGCATGCTCGGCGCCGGCGGGCCACGCGCGCCAGTAGCGCGGCTGCGCGGCGCGCCATCCGAGCAGGCGTTGCGCGGCGTCGTCGCTCCAGTGCAGCGCGCCTTCGCGATCGGTGCGCGCGACGCGGATTGCGCCGTGCCCAAGGCGCAGCATTGCCTGCGCATGCGGATGCCCGTAGAGGTTGAGCAGCCCGACCTGCACCGCGACCGCGCGCGGCGCCACCGCATCGACGAATTCGCGGCTGTTGGAGCCGCCGCTGCCATGGTGCGCGGCCAGCATCAGATCGCTGCGCAGGCGGGGCGCGACCTTCGGGTCGCGCAGCATCGCGCGCTCCTCGCGCCAGCCGATGTCCGAAGTGAGCAGCATCGAAGCCCCCTGCCCCTGCACGCGCAGCACGCAGGCGCCCAGGTTGTCCTCGCGCAGCGGACTTGCCGGATCCGGGTGCAGCCATTCGAATCGCACCCCGTCCCAGCTCCAGCCCTGCAAGCCCAGGCAGCGCGAGCTCGATGCGAATCCCATCTGCAGCATGCGGTGCGCCGCCACCGAGCCTTGCGCCGGCGTGCCGGCGAAGCTGCGCGCCAGCGACGCGGCGCCGCCGACATGGTCGGAGTCGCCGTGGCTGAGCACGACGCGGTCCAGGCGCCGCACCCGCAACGCGCGCAACATCGGAACCAGCACGCGCTCGCCGGCGTCCTGCGTGCGCCCGAGCGGGGGTCCGGTGTCGAACACCAGGGTATGCGCACGGGTACGCAGCACCGCCGCGCCGCCCTGTCCGACATCGGCGATCCAGGCGTCGAAATGCCCGGCCTGCGGGCGCTGCGCCGGCTGCAGCAGCATCGGCGCGAGCAGCGCCAGCCCTGGCAGACGCATGCGCCACGGCCACGGCAGCAGCAGCGCCAGCACGCCGGGCAGCGCCAGCGCCAGCGCGGCGCCCGACGGCGCCGCCGCGTGCCATTGCGCGCCCGGCCACTGCGCCAGCACGCGCAAGGCGCTCAGCAGCAGATCCTGCAGCGCGGCGGCGGCGCGCCATGCCAGCGCGTCCAGCGGAGGCGGCAGCAGCAGGCCGCCGACGGCCGGCGGTACGACCCCGAGGGTGACCACGGGAATCGCCAGCGCATTGGCCAGCGGGGCCACCAGCGACACCTGCTGGAAGAACACCAGGGTCAGCGGAACCAGCGCGATGCACACGGCCCATTGCGCACGCGCCGCGTCGCGCAGGCGCCGCCACGCGCCGGCCGCGCGCGAGACCGCGGCGGCCTCGCGCAGCGGCTGCTGCTGCGCCAGCAGCAAGGCGGCCACCGCGCCGAAGGACAGCCACAAGCCGGGCTGCTCCACGGCCCAGGGATCCCACAGCAGCACCGCGCACAGCGCCGCGCCGAGCACCTGCGACCAGTGCAGGCGGCGCGCGCACACGCGCAGCAGCAAGGCGACTGCGAGCATCAGCAGCGCGCGCTGCGCGGGTACGCCCAGTCCCGCCGCCACGCCGTAGCCCAGCGCCGCGAGCCAGCGCGCCGCGGCCGTCGGCAGCGGGGTCGCCAAGCGCAGCGCCAGCGGCGTGCCGCGCCAGCGCAGGCGACGCCAGGCGGCGCCGAACAACAGGCCGGCCAGCCAGGCCTGCATCGCGATGTGCAGGCCGGATATGGCCATCAGGTGCGCGACCCCGGTGGCGCGGTAGATCTGCCACTCCTCGGCTCCGACCGCGGCCTGATCGCCCAGCGCCAGCGCGGCCAGCGTGCCGGCACGCGCATGCCCCTGGAGCGCCTCGAGGATGCGCCCGCGCAGGCGCTCGCGCAGGGCTTGCACGCGCTGCCAGGGACCGGCGTGATCCAGCCGCTGGCAGCGCACGGGCAGGCCGGCATCGCGCGCATGCCGCACGCTGGCGGTGGCGCCGATGCCTTGCGCGAACAGCCACAGCTCGGTGTCGAAGCCCCCCGGATTGGCGGTGCCGTACGGCGGGCGCAGCCGCAACGGCAGGCTCCACGCCTGCCCGGCATGCAGACGGGGCACGGCCGTGCCGGACCACGACACGAGCAGGCGCGACGGCAGGCCGGGCTGGCCGGGCAGCGGTGCCAGCACGAAGCGCCGGCCCGACGGGGTCGCGGCGGGCAGCCCCTGCACGACGCCGAGCACGCGCCGGCTCTCCCCCCACGACTGCGGTGCCAGTCGGTCCTGCAGGCGCGGCAGCGCGCGCTAGCCGGCCAGTCCGAAAGCCAGCTCGCACACCGCGCAGGCCGCGAGCACTGCGCGAAGCACGCGCAGGCGCGTACCCGCCGCGGGCAACTGCGCCCGCACCCACGCCAGCGCCATCAGCGACAGCGCGGCGGGCACGACGACTTCGACATAGGTGGATGCGGCGTACAGCCAGGGCTGGCGCATGTGCAACCAGCAGCCGACGAGCATCGCGCAGGCACAGCACCACATGGCGACTGGCAGGCTCCGTGCGGATCGGCCGCGATTGTGCTGCAGCGCGCCCGGGCCTCGTGCACCGGAGGGAATATCTGGTTACCGTTTCGGTCGCGAGGGGGCCGACTTTTTGATCGTGGCCTGGAGCAGGCTCATTCCGGCTGATCTATCCTAGGTCGAGGCGCACCTGAGCTTTGCCCGGTGCCCACGTCGCAAACCAGGAAAAAGGGACAGGACCATGACACGCAGCTCGCGGCAGGAAGCGCCGGACGGGCAGCACGGTTCGGAGGGCGACACCCGGCATCCCTGGCAGGCCGGCGACCTGTTGGCGCTGATCGACGCGCTCGTCGACGACATCGCCAAGGGGCGCGACGAGCAGGATGGACCGCAGGACGAGGACCTCTATTCGCGAGCATTCCCGCTGGGCGAGGCGCTGGCGCAACGCTTCGCCGCGCGCTGTCGCCTCGGCGAGGGGCCGCACGGCCTGGCCTTGCTGCTGCAGCGCATGCTGGAGCCGCGAGCTCAGGGTGCCGTGGTCGAGCCGCGGGCTCGCCGCGGCCTGTACGCGGGCTTCTGCTGGGAAATCGAGCAGAGCCTCGCGCAGGGGCCTGGCGCGACGGCTGCTCAGTCGCCGCTGGACGCCGGCGACGCCTTGTCGCGCAAGTGTTCGTAGACCTCCTGGTTGCGCTTGCGCATCGCGTCGAGCTGCTCCATCAGTTCACGCTGCTGGCCCGGGGTCAGCGCATCGAATCTCTCCAGAAGCGCGACATGCTGCGTACTCATCGAGCGCCCCTGGGTCTGCACTCCATCGAGCCAATAGCGCGGCAGGTGCAGCGCCTCCTCGACGTGTCGCGCGAATACCTCGCCGATCGGCTTGTCGCCATGGAGGCAACGGGAGATGTAGCCGGTCTGGCGATCCAGCACCTGGGCCAGCAAGGCCTGTCCGCCTCGACCGGGAAATTGCTCGTCGAGAATTTTTCTCAAGCGTTCCCTGCGAATTCGGCGCAGATTTTCCATGATGGAATCCTATTGACCACCCAAGGGGCGATCAATACCCATTGAGAACCGAATCATCACCATCCGGAACGTCTCCAGCCCGGCGCAGCGCACCCAGACTCAGGCGAACGACCATGTCCCTGCATCCCGAAACCCTTCGGATCGCGGTGGTCTCGGACATCCACGGCAATCTTCCTGCCCTGCGCGCCGTGGACGACGACATCGCGCGCCGCGGCTGCGACCTTGTGCTCGACTGCGGCGATCTGCTCAGCGGCCCGCTGTGGCCGGCCGAGACCGCTGCCTGGCTGCGCGCGCGGGACTGGCCGACCGTCTCCGGCAACCACGAGCGCCAGTTGCTGGCCTGCGCCGTTCACGCCGGAGACCGCGCCGACATGCTGGCGCATGCCGCGCTCGATACCGCCGCGCTGGATTGGCTTCGCGCGTTGCCGCGGGCCCTGCGGCCCGCGCCCGGCGTGCTGATGCTGCACGGGCGTCCCGACAGCGACCTCGAATACCTGCTGGAGACCGTGGCGCCCGACGCGGGCCGCCTCGGCGCCCGCATGGCCACGCCCGACGAGATCGCGCAGCGCCTGCACGGCCTCGACGAATGGCCGCAACTGCTGCTGTGCGGGCACAGCCACCAGCCCCGCGCGCTGCGCGTGGCCGACACGCTGATCGTCAACCCCGGCAGCGTGGGCCTGCCGGCCTTCGACGACGAGCACGGCGGCGTGCATCGCATCGAGACCGGAAGCCCGCACGCGCGCTACGCGCTGTGCGAGCGCCGCGGCGGCCGCTGGAGCGCCGCGCTGGTAGCCTTGCATTACGACTGGGAAGAGTCGGCCCGCCGCGCCGGGCAGCTTGGCATGCCTGACTGGGCGCGCTGGCTGCGCAGCGGCCGCGCCTGAGCGCGGCGCGGCTTGGGGACGCCCGGGCCTGGAGCCTGGATGCGATTCAGAACCTGACGAATTCGCCCTCCGCGTGCGCGCCGGCAGGGATCGGCGATGCGACCGCGGCGGCCATACCTGCCGACGCACGCTTGCTGCTGTGCGCCCGCGAGGCGGCGCGCGGCGCCGCCGGCGCGCCGTCCCCGGTCGACAACCTGAAGCGGCTCACGCTTTCCAGCAACTGCTGGGCCTGGGCATTCATCTCTTCGGCGGTGGCCGCCAGCTCTTCCGACGCCGATGCGTTCTGCTGGGTCACTCCGTTGAGCTGGCCGACGGCGGCGTTGATCTGCTGCATGCCGGTCGATTGTTCGTCGGAGGCAGCCGCGATCTCCTGTACCAGCGAGGAAGTGCGGGTGATCGATGGCACCATCTCCCCCAGCACCTGTCCCGCGCGCTCCGCCTGCTTCAGCGAACTGGTCGCGAGGTCTCCGATCTCCTTGGCCGCCACCTGGCTGCGCTCGGCCAGCTTGCGCACCTCGGCGGCCACCACCGCGAATCCCTTGCCATGCTCGGCGGCCCGCGCCGCCTCGATGGCCGCGTTCAACGCCAGCATGTTGGTCTGATAGGCGATGTCATCGACCAGCGAGATGCGCTCGGCGATCGCCTGCATCGCCTGCACGGTCTGCCCCACGGCCTGACCGCCTTCGCTGGCCTGCGCGGAGGCCTGCTGGGCGATGGAGTCGGTGACCTTGGCGTTCTCGGAGTTCTGCTTGATCGACGCGGCAGCCTGTTCCAGCGTCGCCGAGGTCTCCTCCACCGACGCCGCCTGCTCGGTGGTTGCCTGCGAAAGGCTTTGCGAGGTCGACGACACCTGGGTCGATGCGGCCGACAGGTTGTCGGCCGCCGAACGCACGGTGCTCAGCGTGGACGTGAGCTTGTGCACCATGTCCGCCATGGCCGCCAGCAGTTGCCCGGTCTCGTCGCGGGTCGAGGCCTCCACGCGCACCGTCAGGTCGCCGTCGGCCACGCGTTGCGCGACCGAAACCGCCTCGCGCAGCGGAACCGTGATCGAGCGTGTGATCCAGACCCCCAGGAACAGCGCCAGCAGCAAGGCAAGCCCGCCGGTCGCCGAAGCCGCATCGCGTGCCATGCCGTAGGCCGAGTCCGCACGCTGCGTGGCCTGCGCGAACTGCCCGACGAACTGCTGGTCGAGATCGCGCAGATCGGCCTGCACGGCAGCCTCGGCAGGCTTCACCTGGCTCTGGAAGATCCCCATCGCGTCACCGCCATTGCTCTGGGCCTGCGCGCACACTCCGAGCGCGCGCCCGAAGCCTGTGAGGCGGCGGTCCGTGCGACCCAGCATGTCACGCTCCTTCGCGTCGTTCACCTCGCCGGCCAGCTGGCGCAGCACGCCGTGGCTGGCCTGTTCGGAGTCGCGCAGCGCGGTGGCGATGCGCGCCTGCTCGGCGGCGTCCTTGCTGAGCAGCAGGTCCCGGCAGTCCACCGACATCTGCGTGATGTCGGCCCTCACCTCGCTGACACGGTGCGCCTCGGGCCAGGCCATCTTGGTGGCCTCGTCGGTGGCCCTCTTCATCGCGGTCATGTTGCTCAGCGCCACTGCCGCCAGCACCACGAGCAGCACCACGAGCAGACCGAAACCGAGGCCCAGGCGAAGGCCGATGCGCAGATTCTTGAACATGATGTGTCGGAGTCACTACCTTGGACAGCCCGCGCTGCGATCCGCAGGCCGAATGCGGCCCCATGCGCGCGAACCGCAACTCGCGCGCTCGGCGGCTCCCGGCGCGGGCTTGCGGGACACCTTCACGGCCGGACGGATTTTGCCCGGACGAAGTTGCATGCAGAAGAAAAGTCGTAACTTGCCGATACGTGCGGAAGTTGTCCGGATGGAACGCTTCGCGCGTTGCCGCACGCCCGATCCGGTGCATGCGGCACAAGCCCCGAATCGCCACGCGGTCGACCCTCGGTTTCCCGCGGGAACGTCCCATCGCGTCCCTCCCGGCAGGATCCTCGCGGGAGCGAACGAACTGTTACGTTCGGGCTGCGCCATGGCGCAGCATGCGCAGTGGGCGAGCGCGGGCCGGGGCCTCAGGCCGCGCCGGCGCGCCAATCCAGCGGCCAATCCCCTGTGAGCAGCTTTTCCAGCCAGAACGCCCCGATCACCGTCTTCACGTCGGTGATATGCCCGGCGCGCACCCAATCCAGCAGCTGCGCCGGATCCGCCTCGAAGACTTCGAGGAACTCGTGCTGGTCGAGCTGGCGCCGGCCCGGCTCGAGCCCGCGCGCGAAGGCCAGGTGGATGGTCTCGTCGGAGTAGGAGATCGCGTTGTTGATGGTGCCGATATAGGCCCACTCGCGCGCGCTGTAGCCGGTCTCCTCGCGCAGCTCGCGCGCGGCGCAGGCCAGCCAGGCCTCGCCGGCGTCGAGCTTTCCGGCGGGAAACTCGGTCATCACGCGGCGCATCGGAGTGCGCCACTGGCGCTCCATCAGCACGCGACCGTTGTCCAGCAGCGGGATCACCATCACCGCGCCGGAGTGGCGGATGTATTCGCGCTCGGCCAGCGCCCCGTCGGGCAGGCGCACGGTGTCGCGCCACACACGCAGGAAGCGCCCCTCGAACACCCCCTGCGAGGCCACCGGGGTCTCGCGAAGCTGCTCGTGCTCCGGCGCCTGGCTGGAGGCGCCCGCGGCGCCGGGCTCGCTCACCTGGAACCCGCCCGGCTCAGGCCGGCGTGCGACGGAGCAGGAAGCGCACGACGAATCCCGGGAACGCGAACACCAGGAACATCGACAGCGACACCACGTAGAACTCCCAGTGCTGCGGGTAGATCTGGCCCAGGCGCTGCTCCAGCGCCAGCGAGATGCCGCCGACGATGAAATACAGCACCAGCACCTCGGCCACGCGCATCCACCACGCCTTGGGCGATTTCAGCGGCATCACCAGGAACACGTTGTCGGACATGAACGGGGCGTTCGCGCCGAACAGCGCGAGAACCAGCACCAGCCAGACTGCGGACGATTGCATGCGAACTCCCGTTTGTCTCGAATGGATTCAACGCAGGGTGTTGGTGATGGCCTGGTAGCACAGGGTCATCAGGCCGCCCGGCACCACGCCCAGCAGCAGCACCGCAAGCCCGTTCAGCGACATCAGGGCCCACGCCGATCCCGACGCGCGCACCTTGTGCTCACGCGTCGGCGCGTCGAAGTACATGATCTTCACCACACGCAGATAGTAGAACGCGCCGACCACGGACACGAGGACTGCGAACACCACCAGCCAGACACGGCCCGTCGCAAGCAGCGACTGCAGCACGACGAACTTGGCGTAGAAGCCGGCGAAGGGCGGGACCCCCGCCAGCGAGAACATCAGGAAACTCATGATGCCCGCCAGCCACGGATGGGTCTTGCCCAGCCCGGCGAAGTCGCCAAGCTCCTCGGCCTCGAACCCCTCGTGGGCGAGGAACATGATGATGCCGAAGGTTCCCAGCGTGCTCAGCACGTAGATCAGCATGTAGAACACCGCCGCGCCATAGGCCTGCGACGAGGACATGCCGTTGCCGTTGATCATCCCCGACATCAGGCCCAGCAGCACGAAGCCGATCTGCGCGATGGTCGAGTAGGCCAGCATGCGCTTGAGGTTGGTCTGCGCGATCGCCGCGAAATTGCCCACCAGCAGCGACAGCACCGCCAGCAGCATCAGCATCTGCTGCCAGTCCATGGCCAGCGGGAACAGGCCCAGCACCAGCAGGCGGATGGCCATCGCGAAGGCGGCCAGCTTCGGAGCCGCCGCCACCAGCAGCACCACCACCGTCGGCGCGCCCTGGTAGACGTCCGGGATCCACATGTGGAACGGCGCGGCACCGAACTTGAAGGCCACGCCGGCGACGATGAACACGACCCCCATGACCAGCGCCGCGCGGTTCAGCGGCTCCAGCGCGATCGACTGGAACACCACGCTGAGGTCCAGCGAGCCTGTGGCGCCGTAGACCATGCTCATGCCGTACAGCAGGAAGCCCGAGGACAGCGCGCCCAGCACGAAGTACTTCATCGCCGCCTCGGTGGCCAGCGCGGAGTCGCGCCGCAGCGCCACCAGCGCGTACAGCGACAGCGACATCAGCTCCAGCCCGAGATACACCATCAGCAGGTTGTTGGCCGAGATCATGATGAACTGGCCGAGCAGCGAGAACAGCGCCAGCGACATCAGCTCGCCGCCCCACATGCCGCGGTCCAGCGCGTAGCCCCGGCCGTACACGAGCGCCAGCAGCGTGGCCGCCGACGTGAACATCTTGAGCATGTTGCCCATCGGGTCGTAGGACACCATGCGCTGCATCGCCAGCATGCGTCCGCCATCGACGTAGAAGGCCGCCGACAGCACCACCAGCACGAGCAGCGTGATCACGCTCAGCACGTAGGCGGCGCGGTGCTGGGGGTCGCGGAAGAAGACGTCGACGAGCATGACCACGCAGGCCATGAACAGCAGGAAAATCTCGGGGTAGACCGCAATCCAGTTCATGATGAGCTTCGCGCCTTACTGCAGTTTCGAGGCCGCCACGTGCTGCAGCAGGTGGGCGACGCTGCCTTGCATCGGATCGGTGAAGAACTTGGGATACAGGCCGAACCACAGGGTCCCCGCGGCCAGCAGCGCCAGGATCAGGAATTCACGCGCGCTGATGTCGGCCAGCGCGGCAACGTGATCGTTGCGCACCGGGCCGAAGAACACGCGCTTGATCATCCACAACGTGTAGCCGGCCGCCAGCACCAGCGTGCTCGCCGCCAGCAGGCCGAGCCAGAAGTTGTCGCGCACGGTGGCCAGGATCACCATCCACTCGCCGACGAATCCGCTGGTGCCCGGCAGGCCCGCGTTGGCCATCGCGAACAGCACCGCGAAGGCCGCGAAATGCGGCATCTTCGAGGTCACTCCGCCGTAGTCGGCGATCGCGCGGGTATGCATGCGGTCGTACAGAACGCCGATCCCCATGAACATCGCGCCGGAGACGAAGCCGTGCGAGATCATCTGCACCAGGCCGCCCTCGACGCCCAGTTGCGAGAACAGGAAGAAGCCCAGGGTCACGAAACCCATGTGCGCGATCGACGAGTATGCGACCAGCTTCTTCATGTCGGTCTGCACCAGCGCGACCAGGCCGATGTAGATCACCGCGATCACCGACAGGGTGATCACAAGCGGCGCCAGCTCGTGGCTGGCATCGGGGACGATGGGCAGCACGAAACGCACGAAACCGTAAGCGCCCAGCTTGAGCATGATTGCCGCCAGCACGATCGAGCCGCCGGTGGGCGCCTCCACGTGGGCATCCGGCAGCCAGGTGTGCACCGGCCACATCGGCACCTTCACCGCGAACGCCGCGAAGAAGGCCACGAACAGCAGGATCTGCGCGGTGCGCGACAGCGGCACCGTGTACCAGTCGAGGATGTTGAAGCTGCCGCCCGACTGGCTGTACAGGTACAGCAGCGCGACCAGCATCAGCAGCGAGCCCAGCAGCGTATAGAGGAAGAACTTGAAGGCCGCGTACACCCTGCGGGGTCCGCCCCAGATGCCGATGATCAGGTACATCGGGATCAGCGTGGCCTCGAAGAACACGTAGAACAGCATCGCGTCGACCGCGCAGAACACGCCGACCATCAGCCCCGACAGGATCAGGAACGAGGCC
>JAJYTY010000074.1 GCA_021792835.1 Pseudomonadota bacterium | reverse complement strand
TGCTCGTTGGCGCCCGCGATGTAGTCGGGGTCCAGCCCGTAGCGCGCAGCGCGCACGATCCCGGCGATGCCGCGCGAGCCGCCGTCGTCGCCCAGCGGGTAGCGCATCGCGCCGACCAGGCGGCGCGCCTGCTCGGCGGTCTCGACGGCCGGGAACATCAGGCTGGCGACGCCGCTGTCCATGGCCTGCTTGACCAGCGCCGGGTCGTGCGCGGGCAGGCGCACGACCACGCCCGGCGTCGCGCCATGCGCGCGCGCGGCATCGATGGCGCGCAACTGCTGCAGCAGGACCTCCGTGCCGGCGGGGCCGTGCTCCTGGTCGATCAGCAACCAGTCGAACCCGCAATGTGCGAGCAGTTCGGCATTGGCGGGGCTGGCGAGGGTCAGCCAGCAACCGATGCTGGGGCGGCGCTCGGCCAGCGCGAGCTTGACAGGGTTGGCGTGCATGCGGACGGGCTCCTGCAGGGAGTCGCGGCGGGTCGGCGCGCCTGCCGCGTGCCGAAAGCGTAGCGCCTGCCACGGGCACCCGGACAGCCGTGATCAGCCGGCGCCACGCGCCGCATCGGCGCGTGGCGCCCCCGGGAGCCGCGCCCGGGCGCGATCGCGCGGCCCGGCGGACTCAGTCGTCCAGCACCTGCACGGTCGCGTCCGCGCTGCCGCGGGCGATACGGATGCGCAGCGTGGCGAACTCGACGAGCTCGCTCATCGGCGTCGGGTCCGCCTCGCAGGCGCAGCCGGGGGTGATGCTGAAGTAGCTGGCGCCCACGTCGAACTGCAGCACGCCGCACTGCTCGGCGCCGCCGAGCAGCATCAGCTGCGTCTGCTCGACCAGCGCGTGGCTGCCGTGCGCGACGGCCTTCTGCAGCGGCGCGAACAGCGCGTCAGTCCGCAGCAGCTCGTCGCGCAGCACGCGCGTGAAATCCTCGCGCCCCCAGGCGTCAAGGGACGACTGCAATCGAAGGCTCATGGTCGGTGGAGGTTCGGGGGAGAGATGATGGCAGGCGTCCTTCTCGGCTTGACTTCATCGGTGATTCGTTCGCTCGGCATCTCTTGCTTGATCCCGCCATGTACACAGCCATGTACACACTCCAGAGCTTGCCCATGGCATTGTGCGTATCGGCCTGCGTGCCTGCGCCGGACACGTCCGGCGTAACGTGACTTGTGATTCTAGGTTCCAAGGTGCGCCGGGCACTTCCCGGCGTCCTGCCCCTTGCTGGACGGTCGATCATTGACATCCTCCCCGGCATGAATGCCGGAGATTCCTACGGCGCTCAGGTGTGGCATTGAGCCGCCCCTGAGTCGCTTCGGCGGGTTCCTGCTGCTGGCGGCATGACTGCACCGCTCACTTCACAGGCGAACCGGGCGTGTCCCGCCCTTAGAACATTGATCGCGCCGACGAGATCGGCGTTTTCCTCGAAGCCGCACTCGACGCACGCAAACTGCGCCTGCGTCTTGCGGTTGTCCGCGCTGACGTGGCCGCAGCACGGACACGTCCGGCTGGTGTACTGCGGCGGTACGGCAACGAGCCAGCCGCCGTTCCACGCCATCTTGTAGTCCAACTGGCGGCGGAACTCGAACCAGCCTTGGTCGAGGATGGATTTGTTCAGGCCGGATTTGGCCCGAACGTTTCTTCCCGGCGCATCTGCCGTGCCCGCCGCCGACTTGGACATGTTGCGCACCTGCAGGTCCTCGATACACACCATCGCGTGGTTTTGGCTGATCGCGGTCGAGGTCTTGTGCAGGTAGTCGCGGCGGGCGTTGCCGATCCGGGTATGAATGTGCTGGACTCGGGCTTTCGCCTTCTTCCAGTTGCTGCTGAATTTGGTCTTGCGGCTCATGGCCCGCTGCGCGCGGCGCAGCGTGGCTTCATGCCGCTTGAAGCTGCCCAGCGGCGTGTAGAACGTACCGTCCGAGAGCGTGGCGAAGCGGGCGATACCCATATCGATTCCGACCGCGCTGCCGCTCGGAATCGGCTGTTCGACTTCGCGCTCGGTCTGGATCGACACGAACCACTTGCCGCAAGACAGGCTCACGGTGATGTTCTTCACCGCGCCGAGCACGTCCCGGCTGCGGCGATAACGCAGCCAGCCCAGCTTGGGCAGGAACAGGCGAGCATGGGCCGCATCGAGCTTGATCTGCTTCGGGTCGGGGTAGCGGAAGCTGTCGTGCTGCCCCTTCTTCTTGAAGCGCGGAAAGTCGGCTCGCTTGGCGAAGAAGTTGAAGTACGCGCGCTCCAAATCCTTGAGCGTCTGTTGCAGCGGATGGATGGGCGCGTCCGCCAGCCAGGCTGTATCGGGGCTGTTGCGCCACTGTGTGAGTTCCTTGCACAGCCCCGCGTAGCCGAGCTTCTTCTCACCGCGCTCGTAGAGATCCTTCTGCAGAGCCAGGGCCTTGTTGAACACGAACCGGCACGAGCCCGCGAAGCGACGCATCTGGCGCTGCTGTTGGCCGTTGGGCCGAAGCTCGAACTTGAAGGCTTGGAGGCGTTGCATGCAGCTCATGATACGCTTGGTCTATGAACGACGACAACGATATTCGGCACGGAAGGCATTGCGTCTTCAAGATGCATGTGCATTTGGTCTTTGTGGCAAAATATCGCCGCAGAGTGTTCGACGGCGATGCCATCGACCGGCTTCGCGCGATCTTCGCCAACGTCTGCGCCGACTTCGAGGCGCAACTGATTGAGATGGACGGGGAAGACGATCACGTGCACTTGTTGGTCGAGTATCCGCCCAAGGTGTCCGTCTCCAACCTCGTAAACAGTCTCAAGGGCGTTTCCAGCCGCCTGCTGCACAAGGGACGGCCCGACATTCAGAAGCGCTACTGGAAGGGCGTCCTGTGGTCGCCGTCCTACTTCGCCTCAAGTTGCGGCGGCGCCCCCATCGCCATCGTGCGGCAGTACATCGAACAGCAGCAGACGCCGCACTGAAAACCAAAGGCAAGGACGGCTATGCCGTCCGCGCTATCCTTCCCCGCCCTGAACGGCGGGGCTTGTCGCGCACCGGGTCAAAGCCGCCGAGGCGCTCCCGGCAGATGCCGAGCACCTTGGCGACAGCAGCCTCTGCGTTTGGCTGGGTAAGGCACGCCGAGGGGAACTGTAGACCCTCGAGCGCCTTGGCGAAAACCTGAAGGATTTCATCCAGCGTCTCATGAGCGTCACCTGCGCGCAGTCCCGCCAGCGTTGCAACGGCCACAAAGTCGGCCCGGCGCAGGCGCTGGTCCTTTCCATTCAACTTGAGGGCCATGTGGTCATGTGCAAGGCGCGGAAAGACGCTGGTGGTGAGCGTGTCGTAGACGGGTGCCAGTCGAACCGAGGCGAATGCCTGCTGCCCAGGCTGCGCCGTCTTGAGGACGGCCAGGTTCTTGAGGTGCATATCGCCATCGGCGATCAGCCAGGCCAGGACAGCACGCTTGAGGAGCGTGCGCAGGTCGCTTTCGGCATCCGTCGAAAGCGGCCGGAGCGCGCGCGCGACGCGTTCGATCGTGCCGGTGTACTTGTCCTTGGGAGCGAGATCGAGCACCGAGCACATGTCTTCCATGGCAAGCATGCTTTCGTCTTGTGTGCTGGTCCGAATGTCGAAGCGCTCGACGATCAGGGCCGGGTGCATGCCGTCTGGCATCAGCACAAGCGCGTTTGCTGGAACTTCCAGCCCGACACCTCCCGCAAGCGCGAGGCCGATCCATTCAACAAGCGGCAGAGCCTCAAACCCGCTGGTTCCAGCGGGCTTGAGGATGTGGGTGAAGGGCAGGCCAGTCGCTGGCTTCAGAACACCCTCCAACGAGAGGTTCATCGGTGCCTTGATCTGGACGCCTGACAGGCGCGGCGTCTCCGCACTCTCGAAGAGCTGCGCAAGCCGGTGCTCGAAATCATGGTCGATCCCACCTCGTCCCGGCCCGGCGTAGGTGCCGGTGAAGACCCCGTTGCTGGCAAATGCCTCAAGGCGTGCGGCAAGCATGTCGCCGGGAAGCTGTGCGAGGTCCGCCTTCTTCTCGGCAATCGTGATGTTGGACATGTACCGCTTGCCGGTCCGCAGCAGCGCGCGGTCGTCCGGGTCCTTGAGAACGGATTCGAGCCACCCTTCGGGCAACAACGAGACGATGAACGGGGGGAGCCTCCCGGGAGTGGTCTGTCGGATGAGCGGTGGCAAGACCGGCGCATCCTTGGCCGCTGTCCATCGCCACTCGAAGCCGTCATGTGCGAGTTCACCGAGCGCAATGCCGTGCCATGCAACGGTCAGCTCGAAGGCGGCTTCGTTGCGCACGACGGTTGCAGGTGCCCGGCGCAGCAGGAACTTCTCTGCGCCTTCTCCTTCCCGGTACCACTCGTTCTCGCGGGCAAGCGTCCAGACAGCGTCGGCAGCGGCCTTGGGGTCGCCGTACTCCTGAACCAGGCGTTCGGCGATTGCCTGGCGCATGCCTGCGTCGATCGAGGCCGCATGCTCACTGCGCAGGCGAAAGGCTTCGAGCAAGCGCTGCCGGAACGCCGAGACGACAACCGGGAACTCACCCATGCTGTCGGCGACGACCGCTGATGCGGTCGAGGGCTTCTCGGGTGCCTTGTTCTGCACGATCTCCAGCCCTCGGATGCGGGTCCGCTGGACGCGCTGTCCGGTCAGGTAGAGGCGCCCGTCAGAGGTCGGGCCGAGCAGGACTGCGCTGGCCGCCGACAGGTAGGCCTTGGGGTAGAGGTAGCGGGCGATCCGCACGGCATGGCTGAGGACGACCTGGTCGATGTCGTCGCCCGCATCGACATAGATTCCCCGCATGAGCTGGACGAGCTTGCCGGTCTCGGCAAGGTAGTGGCTGCGGCTCTTGTCGAGCGTCTCACCGACGAGGTGGAGGGGCATGATCTCTAACTTTCACGTACTTCAGATACGAGAAAGTTATCACTGACGAGGGGTGTCTCGCAAGAAAATTCCTGACTTTCGCGCATTTGAGATACGCGAAAGTCAGATTTACTTCCAGAGGGTTTCGCCCATCTCGTGCGAAGAACCCAACACAATCTCACGGTTTTCACGCATGACCTGGGGGTCTGGGGCGCGCCTCCCGGGTGTCATGGAACAATATTCGCAGTCGCCCCACCGTCCAGACCCGGCGATGCCATCGAACCAGCCGTCCGCGCAAGACCTCGCATCCTCCGAACCGTCGCCGGCACCGACCGACCGCGACACCGGTCTGTCCTCGGCCGAGGCGAGGCAACGCCTGCAACGCTTCGGCGCCAACGCGATCGAGACGCGTCCGGTGGCGTGGTGGCTGCAGTTGCTGGGCAAGCTGTGGGGACCGGTGCCGTGGATGCTGGAGGCGGTGATCGTGCTGCAACTGCTGCTGCACCGCGCGCAGGAGGCGCTGGTCATCCTGTTCCTGCTCGGCTTCAACGCCGCCGTGGCCTTCGCGCAGGAGCGACGCGCGCAGGACGCGCTGGCATTGCTGCGCCGGCAGCTGCAGGTCAGCGCGCGGGTGCTGCGCGACGCGCGCTGGTCGCGCCTGCCGGCGGACCAGCTGGTGCCGGGCGACATCGTGCACCTGCGTGCCGGCGACCTCGTGCCCGCCGACCTGCAGCTGTTCGACGGCACGGTCGCGCTCGACCAGTCGGCCCTGACCGGCGAGTCGCTGGCGGTCGATGCCGGATCCGGCAAGCCGGCCTACACCGGCTCCATCGTGCGCCAGGGCGAAGCCAGCGGCGAGGTCAGCGCCACCGGTGCGCGCACGTACTTCGGCCGCACCGCCGAACTGGTGCGCAGTTCCAGCGCCCCCAGCCACATGCAGCGCACGATCCTGTCCATCGTCAAGCGCCTGGTGGCCTTCGACCTGCTGCTGGTGCTGCTGGTCCTGGGCTACGCCGCCACGCACCGGCTGCCGCCAGCCGATACCGCGGTGTTCGCGCTGCTGCTGCTGGTGGCCTCGGTTCCGGTGGCCCTGCCGGCCACCTACACGCTGGCCACCGCGGTGGCCGGGCTGCGCCTGGCGCATCAGGGGGTGCTGGTGACCCACCTGCCAGCGGTCGAGGAAGCGGCAGCCATGGACACGCTGCTGTCGGACAAGACCGGCACGCTCACCCGCAACTCGCTGAGCCTGTCGGCGCTGCGCCCGCTGGGCGACGCCGACGAGGCCGCGCTGCTGCGCGCCGCCGCGCTGGCGAGCGACGACGCCTCGCAGGATCCGCTGGACCTGGCCATCCTCGACGCATGGCGCGCCCGCGACGCGGCGGCACGAGCGCCGCGTCGCAGCGCATTCCAGCCCTTCGATCCGGCGACCCGATTCAGCGAAGGTGCATACGACGTCGACGGCGCCACCTGGCACGCGCTGAAGGGCGCCAGCGGCGCCGTGCTGCAGCGCTGCGCGGCGGATCCCGCGCTGCGCGAAGCCGCACGGCGCGCCGAGCTGGAGCTTGCCGCGGATGGCGCACGCGTGCTTGCGGTGGCCGCCGGGGCCGAAGGTGCGCTGCGCCTGCTCGGCATGGTCGGGCTCGCCGATCCGCCGCGCGACGACGCCGCCGAGCTGATCGCCAGGCTGCGCGACCTGGGCGTACGCGTGGGCATGGCCACCGGCGACGCGCTGGAGACCGCGCGCGCCATCGGCACACGCCTCGGCCTGGGCTCGCGGGTCTGCATGCCCGACGCGCAGGGACTGCGGCACCCCGAGGACTGCGACATCTACGCCCGCGTGCTGCCGCAGGACAAGCACGCGATCGTGCGGGCGCTGCAACAGGCCGGGCACGTCACCGGGATGACTGGCGACGGAGTCAACGACGCCCCCGCGCTGCGCCAGGCGGAACTCGGCATCGCGGTGGCCAGCGCCACCGACGTCGCCAAGGCGGCGGCCGGCGTGGTGCTGACCGACCCCGGACTGGGCGGCGTGCTGAGCGTGGTCGGCACCGGGCGCGAGGTGCACCGGCGCATGCTGACCTACGTGCTGAACAAGATCGTCAAGACCCTCGAGATCGTCGTGTTCCTGACCCTCGGCCTGTGGCTGACCGGAGGCTTCGTGATCTCGGCGCGGCTGATCGTGCTGCTGCTGTTCGCCAACGACTTCGTCACCATGAGCATCGCGGTGGACCGCGTGCGCCCGGCGCCGCGGCCGCAGCGCTGGCGGGTGGCGCAGCTGGTCGGCGCGGCCGCGGTGCTGAGTGCCTTGTCCCTGGCGTTCTCGCTGGGCATGTACTTCTGGACCCGGCAGCGCTTCGCGCTGGACCCGGCGCAGATGCAGACCATGGTGTTCCTGCTGCTGGTGCTGACCACGCAGGCCAACGTGTACGTGCTGCGCGACGACCATCGCATCGGCTCCTTCGCGCCGGGACGGGCGATGGCGCTGGCGAGCGCCGCCGACGTCGTGATCGTGTGCGGGCTCGCGCTCGGCGGGATCCTCATGGCCGCGGTGCCACCGGCCCTGGTGGGCAGCATGCTCGGACTCGTGCTGGTGTTCGCGCTGCTGCTCGACCAGGCCAAGCTGCTGGTGTTCCCTCGCTTCGCCCTGGCCTGACGACGCTATGCGTCGCCGAAGCTGCGGCGGAACAGCTCGCGCGCCCAGCGCATCATGGGCAGCTGCTCGTGGCGCCTGCTCCAGTGCAGGCTGACGTGGAACTCGCCCATCGGCATTCCCAGGTCCAGGATGCGAAAGCTGCGCCGCGGCTCGAAGGCTTCGGCCACCTGCCGCGGCATCAGCACCGCGAGATCGGTGGCGCGCACGATTCCCGGCAGTGCCAGGAAGCTGCTGGTCAGCATGCGGATGCGCTGCTCCAGGCGCAGCACCTGGAGCATGCGCTGGGTCTGCGAGTGCGAGCGCACGACCACGAAATCCAGGCTGCGCAGCACCTCGGGCGACAACGCTGCATCGCCGCGCCCGGCCAGCCGCGGGTGACCCGCGCGCAGCACCAGCGCGTAGCGGTCCTCGAGCAGGCGCAGCTGCTGCGTGCCGGCCACCGCCGGCAGATAGCCGATCGCGAAATGCAGTTCGCCCGAGTCCAGCGCCGGCGCGATCCCGGGCTGGGGCCATGGGCTGGACTGGATCTGCATCGCCGGCGCCTCGCGGCGCAGCGCCGCCGCCAGTCGCGGCAGGAAGCGCGCCTCGCCGATGTCGGTCAGGTGCAGGCGCAGCGGCTCGGCCGACTCGCGGGGGTCGAAGCGCTGGTGCTGCGCCAGTCCGTCCTCCAGCATCGCCAGCGCCCTGGCCACGGTGGGCGCCAGGCGCTGCGCGCGCTCGGTCGGGCGCACGCCACCGGGTGCCCGCTCGAACAGATGGTCGCGCAGGGCCAGGCGCAGCCGGGACAGCGCCTGGCTCGTGGCCGGCTGCGACAGCCCCAGCATTTCCGCCGCCCGGCTGATGCTGCGCGCGCGATAGACCGCGTCGAACACCCGCAGCAGGTTCAGGTCGATGCGCCCGATATTCGTCATGTGAATGACCCTTAGTAGCTTGATGCTATTGATCGATTGTCCCGGAGGCCGCAGACTGCGTCGAGTCCTCCGCCGCGACATGGAGTTTTCCGATGCCAGAGATCCCCGACCCCGGCGCCGCGCGCCCCAGCGTGCGCGATGCCACGCTGCGCCTGCTGCACGAACTGGGAATCGACACCGTGTTCGGCAACCCGGGTTCCACCGAGTTGCCCTTGTTCCGCGACTTTCCCGCGCAGTGGAACTACGTGCTTGGGCTGCAGGAGTCGGCCGTGGTGGCGATGGCCGACGGCTATGCGCAGGTCACGCGCAATGCCGCGCTGGTCAACCTGCACTCGGCGGTCGGTGTCGGGCACGCCATGGGCAGCGTGTTCACCGCCTTCAAGAACCAGACCCCGCTGCTGATCACCGCCGGGCAGCAGTCGCGCTCGATCCTCCCCTTCGATCCCTTCCTGCATTCGGCGCGAGCCACCGAGCTGCCGCAGCCCTACGTGAAGTGGGCCTGCGAGCCGGCGCGCGCCGAGGACGTGCCGCGCGCGCTGGCACGCGCCTACTACCTGGCGATGCAGCCGCCGCGCGGCCCGGTGTTCGTGTCGATCCCCGCCGACGACTGGGACCGCCGCTGCGACTGGGTGGCGCCGCGCCGCGTCAGCCGCGCGCTGGCCCCCGAGCCGGCGCTGGCGCAGGAACTGGCGCAGGCGCTGGCGGGCGCGCGCAATCCGGTCGTGGTGGCCGGCAGCGGGGTCGACCGCGACGGCGCGATGGATCTGCTGGTCGAGCTCGCGCAGCGCCACGGCATGCCGGTGCATGCGGCGCCGATGAGCGCGCGCTGCGTGTTCCCGGAACGCCACCCGCTGTTCGCGGGCTTCCTGCCGGCGATGCGCGAGCGCATCGTCGAGCGCCTGGCCGGGCACGACCTGGTGCTGGTGGTCGGCGCGCCGGCCTTCACCTATCACGTCGAGGGCAGCGGCCCGCACCTGCCGCCGGGCGCCGAGCTGTGGCAGATCGTCGACGATCCGGCGACCGCGGCATGGACCCCCGGCGGCAACGCGATGGTCGGCAGCGTCGACCTGGCGCTGCAGGCGCTGCTGCTGCACCCGGCCGGTACGCCGCGCCACGCGTCGGCGCAGCGCCAGGCCGTCGCGCGGGTCAGCGCGGGCGACGCGCTGAGCACAGCCTACGTGCTGCAGACGCTGGACGATCTGCGCGCCGCCGACGACGTGTTCGTCGAGGAGGCGCCGGGCGCGCGCGGCCTGCTGCAACAGCACCTGCCGATGGCCGGTGCCGACAGCTTCTACACGATGGCCAGCGGCGGCCTCGGCTTCGGGCTTCCGGCGGCGGTCGGCGTGGCGCTGGCGCGGCGGCGCCTCGGGCTGCCGGGACGGGTCATGGCGCTGATCGGCGACGGCTCGGCGATGTACTCCATCCAGGCGCTGTACACCGCGGCCCAGCTCGCGCTCCCGATCACCTTCCTCATCCTCGACAACCGGCGCTACGCGGCGCTGCAGGATTTCGCGCCGGTGTTCGGCTACGCCCCCGGCGCGGTGCCGGCCGGCACCGCCCTGCCCGACCTGGATTTCGTGCGCCTGGCCGAGGGCCACGGCGTCGCCGCGCTGCGTGTCGAGACCTTCGGGCAGCTCGCCGGCGCGCTGCAGCAGGCGCGTGCAGCGACCGGCCCGCTGCTGGTGGAAGCGCAGGTGGATTGATGGCCGCGCCCCAGCCGGCCGGAATGCGCGCGGCGACCCGGAACAAGAACCAGGAGGCAACGATGAATCCCAGCGGGCAGCTCGCAGGCAAGGTCTGCGTGGTCACCGGAGGCGCCGGCAGCATCGGGCTGGCCAGCGCGAGGCTGTTCGTCGCCGAGGGCGCGTGCGTGATGCTGGCCGACCTCGACGCCGACGCCTTGCGCCTGGCGGCGCGCGAGCTCGGCGACGAGCGTGCCGACTTCCTCGTCACCGACGTCCGCGACAGCTCCCAGGTACGCGAGCTGTTCGAGCGCACCACGCAGCGCTTCGGGGCAATCGACGTGATCTTCAGCAATGCCGGCACGGTGGGCCCGATCGCGGCGCTGGCGGAGTACCCCGAGGAGGAGTTCGACCGCGTGCTCGCGGTGCACGTGCGCGGCGCGTTCCTGTGCTGCAAGCACGGCATCGCGCGCATGCGCGACGGCGGCAGCGTGATCATCACGTCCAGCGTGGTCGGGGTTCGCGGCGATCCTGGAGCCTATGCCTACATCACCGCCAAGCATGCGCAGGTGGGGCTGATGCGATCGGTGGCGAAGGAAGCGGCTGCACGCTCGATCCGCGTCAACACCATCCACCCGGGGCCGGTCGCCAACGCGTTCCAGCAACGCGTGGAGTCCAGCCTGAGCGAGGTCATGCAGCGCGACGCCGGCGAATTCTTCGACCAGATCATCCCGCTGGGCCGCCATGCGCGCCCGCAGGAGATCGCACGATCGGTGCTGTACCTGGCCAGCGAGCAAAGCAGCTTCGTCACCGGCAGCCTGCTGATGGTGGACGGCGGCATGACGGCCTGACCCGCGCCACGGGCCGCCGCATGCGCGGCAGGCCCGCGGCAGGACCGCCGAGCGAACCGGCCGCCGGCGGCCCCCTACCACCGCATGCCGGACACGGTCGCGACACGACGACCTTCGAGGAGATGAAACATGAAGCAGGACGATTCCGATCATCCGGGGCACGATGCCCCGCAGGCCTCGTCGGCGCCGGGTTCGCGCCGCGAGTTCATGCGCCATGCCGGCGCCGGCGCCGGGCTGGCCGCGCTGCTGCCGGCGCGCGCGTGGGCCCGGCCCGCCCAGGCCACGCTACGCGTGGGTTTCATCAGCCCGCGTTCGGGGCCGCTGGCGGAGTTCGGGCGCTCCGACCCCTTCGTCATCGACCTCGTGCGCCGCAGCACCATGCAGGGACTGGACATCGGCGGAACCCGCTACGCGCTGCAGATCCTGGACCGCGACAGCCAGTCCGACCCGACGCGGGCGACCCAGCTGGCCAGGCAACTGATCAACGAACAGCGCATCGACATGATGCTGACCACCTCGACCCCCGAAGTGGTCAATCCGGTGGCCGACGCCTGCGAGGCCGCCGGCATGCCCTGCCTGTCCACGGTCGACCCGTGGGAGTCCTGGTATTTCGGGCGCGGCGCCAAGCCGGGCGAGCCGTCGCCGTTCAAGTGGACCTACCACTTCTCGTTCGGAGTCGAGCAGTTCGCCCACATGTACCTGTCGGCCTGGAAGCTGTTGCCGAACAACCGCAAGGTCGGCGTGCTCTATCCGAACGATGCGGACGGCAACGCGATGCGCACGCACATCATCCCCATCCTGCAAAAGGGCGGCTTTCACATCGTCGACCCAGGCGCATACCAGGACGGCACCACCGACTATTCGGCGCAGATCGCACGCTTCAAGGCCGCCGGGGTGCAGATCCTTACGGGGGTCCCGCTGCCCAACGACTTCATCACCTTCCTGCGCCAGGCCGCCCAGCAGGGCCTGACACGGCAGCTGCGCATCATCATGCCAGCCAAGTTCGGAGGATTCCCGTCGGACGTCGAAGCACTGGGCGAACTGGGCCACCGCGTGGCCTCGAACGTCGACTGGTCGCCGGCATTTCCCTACGTCTCGCCGGTGGCCGGAATCGGCGGACGCCAGCTCGCCGACGCCTACGAGAAGGCCACGGGACGTCAGTGGACCCAGCAGGTCGGAGCGACCCTTGCATTGTTCGATGCCGGCACAGCCGCGCTGCGCAACAGTGGCGCGCCCAAGGACAAGGCGCGGCTGGCCGCGGCGATGAAGGTGCTGGACGTGGTCACCACGGTCGGGCGCGTCAACTTCCCGGCGGGCCCGGTGCCGAACGTGGCGACGACCCCGGTGATCGGCACGCAGTGGGTGAAGGCCCGCGCCGGCAGTCCCTACAAATTGAGCTTCGTCACCGTGGAGCACGCCGACGACCCGCGGGTGCGCATCCAGGCCAGGCTGCTGCCGTACCACGTGTAGCCCCGCGGCGCCCGCGCGGCGGTCCTACACTGTGCCTGGCACAGCAAGGAATACGCACATGGCATGGACCCTCGCGCGGCGCGCGCACGGCATGAACCCCTCGGTGATCCGCGAGGTGCTCAAGCTGGCCGAGCGCCCCGGAATCATCAGCTTCGCCGGCGGCCTGCCGTCGCCGAAGACCTTCCCGATCGACGCCTTCGCCGAGGCCTGCCAGCGCGTGCTGCGCGACGACGGCGCGGCCGCGCTGCAGTACGGTGCCAGCGAGGGCCTGACACGCCTGCGCGAACAGGTCGCGCAGATGCTGCCGTGGCCGGTCGACCCGGCGCGGGTGCTGATCACCACCGGCTCGCAGCAGGGCCTGGACCTGGTGGCGAAGGTGCTGATCGATCCGGGCAGCCGGGTGCTGGTGGAGAACCCGACCTACCTGGGCGCGCTGCAGGCCTTCACGCCGATGGAGCCGCGTATCGAAGGCGTGGACGGCGACGACGAGGGCCCCGATCCGCAGGCCCTGCGCGACGCCGCGAAATCCGGCGACGCCCCGCGCCTGCTGTATCTGCTGCCGAACTTCCAGAACCCGACCGGGCGCTTGATGGGCGAGTCGCGGCGCGCGCAGATCGTGCAGATGGCCGCCGAACTGGGCTTGCCGCTGATCGAGGACAACCCCTATGGCGACCTGTGGTTCGATGCGCCGCCTCCACCGCCGCTGAGCGCGCGCCGGCCCGAGGGCTGCATCTACCTGGGCTCGTTCTCCAAGGTGTTGTCGCCGGGACTGCGGCTCGGGTACCTGGTGGCCCCCGACGAGGTGTTCCCGAAACTGCTGCAGGCCAAGCAGGCCGTCGACCTGCACACCCCCGGCTTCAACCAGCGCATGGTCTCCGACGTGCTGCGAGATGGATTCCTCGAGCGCCACGTGCCGGGGATCCGCGCGCTGTACCGCGCGCAGCGCGATGCGATGCTGGCGGCGCTGGAGCGCGAGATGCGCGGGCTGGGCGTGCAGTGGAACCATCCGGCCGGCGGCATGTTCCTGTGGGCGCGCCTGCCGCAGGGCATGGACGCGAGCGCGCTGCTGCCGCGCGCCGTCGAGCGCGGCGTGGCCTTCGTGCCGGGGGCCCCGTTCCATGCCGGGCAGCCCGACCCGCGCACGCTGCGCCTGTCCTTCGTCACCGCGACGCGCGAGCAGATCGAACTCGGCGTCGCGCGCCTGGCCGCAGCCATCGCCGACGCGCAGCAGGCGCGGGCCGCCTGAGGTCGCGCCCGCTGCCGGCCGGCGCGGCCTCGCGTCAGGGGGTGATCACGACGGCGCCCTGCGTCGCGCGCGCCTGCGCGGCGCGGTGCACCTCGACGATGTCGTCGAGCGCGAAGCGCTGCGAGACCTCGGCGCGCACCCAGCCGCGCGCGATCGCGTCGAACAGCTCGGCGGCATTGGCGCGCAACCGGGCGGGGTCCGCGTTGTGCGGGAACACCGACGGACGCGTCAGGTACAGGCAGCCCTTGCGGTTGAGAACTTCGGTGTCCAGCGGCGGCACGGGCCCGGAAGCCGCCCCGTACAGCACGACCAGCCCGAACTGCGCGGCGCAGTCCAGCGAATGCTCGAAGGTCGCGCGCCCCACCGAGTCGTACACCACGTCGGCCTTGCGCCCGCCGCTGGCCTCGAGCAGGCGTTGCACCCAGTCGGGCTGCGAGTAGTCGACCGCGATGTCGGCACCGGCGGCGCGCGCCAGTTCGCACTTCGCCGGCGAGCCGGCGGTGGCCAGCACGCGCGCACCCAGCGCCTTCGCCCAGCGGCACAGGATCTGCCCGACACCGCCGGCGGCCGCGTGCACCAGCACCACCTCCCCAGGCTCCACGCGGTGGGTGCGGCGCAGCAGGTACTGCGCGGTGAGGCCCTTGAACAGCACCGAGGCCGCCTGCTCGTCGCTGATACCGGGCGGTATCGCCACCAGCCGCTGGGCCGGCACGTTGCGCGCGTCCGCATAGGCGCCGACGCCGGCGTTCATGGTGGCCACGCGGTCGCCGGGCTTGAACTCATGCACGCCGGGGCCGACCGCCTCGACCACGCCGGCCGCCTCGTGCCCGAGCCCGGAGGGCAGCGGCAGCGCGTACAGGCCCTGGCGCTGGTAGATGTCGATGTAGTTGAAACCGATGGCCGTCTGGCGCAACCGGACTTCGTGCTCTCCGGGCTCGGCCAGTTCGATCTGCTCGATGCGCATGACCTCGGGTTGCCCGGTCTGCTGCATGACAACCCGTCGTGCGGTGTGCATGCCTGATCTCCCTTTCGTCGTGATGCGCCGGCGCGGGCCCATCCCGCGGCGCCTCGGCGCGGCCCTCGAGGGGCCGATGCAGGCTTCGATTCTCGCGCAGCCGCGCCGCTCACGCTGGCGAGTGCCGCGGCAACGCGGCCGGCCGCCCGACGGCATGGCCGCGACGAGGCGCGGCGAAAGGAGACGAAACGAGGAGGCGAAAGGCGATGAAAGGCGACGAAAAGGGGCGCTCGCCCTGGCGCATGCCGGACGAACGCCCCGGCCGGCCCCGCCGTGCGAACCCGGCAGCCGGCAAGACCCCGGGGGCGGCCCGCGGGCTCAGTGCTGCCCGCCCTTGTGGCCGGCCTCGGCGGCGCGTTCCGGGTCGTTCCTGAAGTTGCCGCCGGAGACCTGGCCTCCCTTGTGCCCGGCTTCGGCGGCGCGCTCCGGGTTGTTCTTGAAGTTGCCTCCGGAAACCTGGCCCCCCTTGTGCCCCGCTTCGGCGGCACGCTCCGGGTCGTTCTTGAAGTTGCCTCCGGAAACCTGGCCCCCCTT
>JAJYTY010000323.1 GCA_021792835.1 Pseudomonadota bacterium | reverse complement strand
GCAGCGCACTTTAGAAATGGAGCACCGGATCCAGGAACAGGCCCAGCCCCTTGTACCAACCCAGCAGGAAGCCGACCGGCAAGGCCACGGCCACGCCCAGCAGCACGCCGATCACCACGCGCTGCGTGGACGCGACGATGTCCTGCGGCAAGCGCCCGTGCATCAGCACGATGAAGGTCTTGAGCACATCCTGCGGCGACGGGATCAGCGCGGGATTGATCCACCCGCTGCGCCCCACCAGGTACCACGCGAGGATGATCAGCGCCCACGGCAAGGCGATCAGTCCGCCTCGCCGCAAGACGCTGGCACCGCGGCGGGCAGCCGGCTTGCGGGGGCGTGCTGGATTGGTTGCGGACATCGTTCGGTCCATCGCGGAAATTTGAGAAAATAGGTAATCTGGTCGTATACTCTTCCTATCAAGCATACGTATCGAAGTCCGGCAATGTCAATCGACTTTTCCCAGGACAGCGGCGTGGCCCGCTATGTGCAGATCGCCGACCTCATGCGCCAGCGCATTGCGCGCGGCCACTGGGCGCAGGGCGAACGCCTGCCCTCGCTGGAGGCACTCGTCGCCGAGTTCGGCGTGGCCCGCGTGACGGTGCGGCAGGCCATCGAACTGCTCACCCGCGAAGCGCTGGTGTCGCCACAGCAAGGTCGCGGCACTTTCGTCACCGGCCAGCCTGCCACCCGCCACTGGCTGAAGGTCGAGACCTCGCTGCGCGATCTCGCCGAGGGCTACACCGACACGCGCCCGGAGATCGTCAACATCGACGAATCGATCGTCAGCGCTCCGCTGCGGCCCGAGGACGGCACGCCGGCCGAGCGCTATGTGTTCATGCGCCGGGTGCATTCGCGCGAGGACCAGCGCTACTGCGTGATCAACATCTATCTCGACGAGCGCATCTTCCGCACCGCGCCAGAGCGCTTTCGCACGCAGACGGTCATCCCCATCCTCGCCTCCATGAAATCCGGCGGCGTCGCCCGGGCGCGCCAGGTCCTGACCATCGGCACGGCCGACGTCGAGGTGGCGCGTCTGCTGCATGTCCCGGTGAACGCGCCGGTAGCAGAGGTGCGCCGCGTGTTCAACGACGCCGACGGGCGCGTCATCTACCTCGGGGAGGTGACGTACCGGGGCGATTTCATCCACCTCGAGATGGATCTCAAACCCACCCTGGAGAACTCGCGTTGACCGAGCCGAACCTGGAGCTTCGTCGCATCGAACTGCGTGTGCATGTGCTGCGCCTGCCGATCAGCCAGCCTGTGCGCACATCCTTCGGCACGATGCATGACCGTCCAGCGGTCCTCGTGCACGCAAGCGACGCCGACGGAGCCGAAGGCTGGGGCGAGGCCTGGTGCAACTTCCCGCCCTGTGGCGCCGAGCACCGCGGCCGCCTGATCGACACCGTGCTGGCCGCCCACTTGCGCGAGCGCGAATTCGAGTCCCCCACGACGGCCTTCACCCACCTGCACGAGGCCACCGCCGTGCTGGCGCTGCAATCGGGCGAACCCGGCCCCTTCGCGCAGGCGATCGCCGGTGTCGACCTGGCCCTGTGGGACCTGGTGGCAAGACGCAATGCGCAGCCACTGTGGCGCCTGCTGGGCGGCAGCGACCCGACCATCGGCGTCTACGCCAGCGGCATCAACCCCGAACATCCCGAACGCGTGGTACGAGCTCGGCGAGACGACGGCTACCGAGCCTTCAAGCTCAAGATCGGCTTCGGCGCGGACACCGACATCTCCAATATCGAGCGTGTCGTCGAAGCAGCGGGCGACGGAGCCACCGTCATGGTCGATGCCAACCAGGCCTGGAGTCTGGAGCAGGCGCTGCAGATGGCCGGCGCCCTGAACCGCTTCAACCTCGCATGGATCGAGGAGCCCTTGCGCGCCGACCGCCCCTGGAGCGAATGGCGGGAACTGCAGCGCCACAGCCGCACCGCGCTGGCCGCCGGCGAGAATGTCGCCGGCGCGCGCGGATTCGAGGATCTGCTGGCCAGCGGCGCCGTGCGCGTGGTGCAGCCCGACGTGGCCAAATGGGGGGGCATCTCCGGCTGCCTTCCTGTGGTGCGAAGCATCCGTGCGCAGGGCGCGACCTATGCCCCGCATTTCCTGGGGGCCGGGATCGGTCTGCTGCACTCCGCGCACCTGCTGGCAGCCACCGGCGGCGGCATGCTGGAGGTCGACTCCAATCCCAATGCGCTTCGCAGCCTGCTCTGCGGCCCGCTGGCGCGCCCCAGCGAGGGTCGCGCGAGCCTCACCGAGCTCGACGGAATCGGCGTGCGCCCGGACATCCAGGCGCTGCGCCAGTTGTGCGCGGGGTCGCGGCCTTCTGACTGATCCGGGCGGCCGCGACGCGCCTGCAGCACGACGCGGCGCCTGCTATTGCTGCAACATGCCCAGATAGGTGGCCTCGACCTTGGGGTCGTGCAGCAGCTGCTGCGCCGGCCCGTGCATCGACACCTCGCCGAGCTCGAGCACGTAGGCGTGGTCGGCCACCTGCAGCGCGGCGCGCGCGTTCTGCTCGAT
>JAJYTY010000322.1 GCA_021792835.1 Pseudomonadota bacterium | reverse complement strand
CCTGCGATTCCAGCAGCACCACGTCGGCGGTGTCGACGAAGGTCACGCGATGGTTGGCCACCAGCGGAATGCGCGCAAGCAGCCGCTTGTCGGAGCGCCCCGGCGGCGCGATGGCCGCTGCCGCGGGCGCCTCGCCCTGCACCACCAGCTGGGTGACGTCGTAGAACACCAGCGCGAACCCGGTGGTCTGCCCCGCCTCGCCGGCCAGCCGGGTCACCTTGATCAACAGCACCTGCTCGGGGATGTTGATGATCATGGTCATCGGCAGACCATGGGCCACCGGGCACGACGAGGCCTGGTCGAGCAGGAACGAAACCTTGGCCGCCGATTGCGCCGGATGGAACGAGGTCACCAGCTTGTCGAAGGGCTGCCTCTCGCCGACCGGCAGCACGCGGCGCGCGAAATCGTTCATGGCCAGCACCCGCCTGTGGGGGTCGAGGTGCACCACTCCGACTTCGAACTTCTCGAACAGGTACAAGGCCGAGCCCGGGGCCTGCGGCGCTGCCATGGCTTTCTCCTCGCTGGACGGCCCGCGCCAGCGTAGTGGCCGCGGCGGCAGGCCGCAAGCCGGGCTGCGCCGCCGACCCGCCGCAGGCACAATCGCGGGATGCTTCCGAGTTACCTGCTGCTCGATCTGGAGACCACCGGAGGCGACCCGGTACGCGACCGCATCACCGAGATCGCCGCGATGCGGATCGACGACGGCCAGGTCCGCGCGAGCTGGCACAGCCTGGTCCGTCCGGGCTGCCCGATCCCCCCGCTCATCCAGCGCCTGACCGGGATCACCGACGCGATGGTCGCGTCGGCGCCGGCCTTCGAGGACCTGCTGGCGGACCTGCTGCCGCTGCTCGATGGCGCGGTACTGGTGGCCCACAACGTGCGCTTCGACCACGGATTCCTGAAGAACGCGCTGGCGCGCGCAGGCGTGGAGCGCAGGCTGCGCACCCTGTGCACCGTCAGGCTGTCGCGGCGACTGGAGCCGCAATGCCGGGGCCACGGCCTGGACGCGCTGATCCGCCGCCACGCGCTGCCCAACCCGCAGCGCCACCGCGCGATGGGCGACGTGCAGGTGCTGCACGCCTGGCTGGCGCGCATGGCCGAGATCCATGGCGCGGCCGTCGTGCGGCAGCATGCCCAGGCGCTGCTGCAGACCGCGGCCAGCCTGCCCGCGCAATTGCACACCGACGTCGACTCGCTGCCCGACGGCCCCGGGGTCTACCTGTTCCATGGCGACGGCGAGCTGCCGCTGTACATCGGCAAGAGCGTGCAGGTGCGCCGGCGCGTGCTTTCGCACTTCCAGGCCGACCACGCCGACGCCCGGGAGATGCGGCTCAGCCAGCAGGTCCGGCGCATCGAGGTGCTGCCCACCGCGGGGGAATTCGGAGCCCTGCTGCTGGAGGCACGGCTGGTCAAGCAGTTGCAGCCGCTGCACAACCGCCGGCTGCGGCGCGACAACCGGCTGTGCAGCTGGCGCCTGCAGGCCGACCCTCGCCAGCGCCCGCTGCTGGTGCTCGCGCGAGACGAGGAACTGCAGCCCGGCGAATTCGATCGGCTGTACGGCGTGTACCGCAGCCGCCGCCAGGCGCAGCAGCGGCTGCGCGACATCGCCGGGCAGCACGCGCTGTGCCAGCGGGTGCTCGGGCTGGAGCCCGGCAGCGGACGCTGCTTCGCCCACCAGCTGGGGCGCTGCCGCGGCGCCTGCTGCGGCGACGAGGACCTCGAGCTGCACGCGCAGCGCGTGCAGGACGCGCTGCACGGCGAACGCCTGCGGGCGTGGCCCTACGCCGGACCGCTGCTGCTGCGCGAGATCAGCGCCGACGGACAGCGCAGCCAGGTGCATGTGTTCGAGCAATGGCGCCATCTGGGCAGCGCCGACGACCAGGCCGGGCTGCGGCGGCTGCTCGCCGAGCGCCGGTCCGCCGGCGCGCTGGCCTTCGACCTCGACACCTACCGCCTGCTGCTCGCCCGGCTGGCCGGGCTGGCCGCGGGCGGCGGGCAGGGCCAGTCGCGCCTGTCGGTCGAACCCATCCCCGCAGGCTGCGAGCACGGACGCGAGGGCGCGCGTGGGTGACCCGCCCGCCGTCAGCCTCCCGGCTCGGCGCGCAGCTTGCGCCACAGGGTGCTGCGCGCGATGCCCAGGCGGGCGCAGGCCAGCGCGCGGTCGCCCCCGCATTCGCGCAGCGTGCGCTCGATGACCTCGCGCTCGGATTCGGCGCGGCGCTGCGCCAGCGCCCCGCCGCCGGCCGGCGCGTCGGCCGGGCGCGCCAGTTCGGGCAGCAGGTCGCGCAGCGCCTGCGCGCTCAGCGCCTCGGGGTCGAACGCGGCGGCGCAGGCCACGCGTTCGACCAGGTTCTCCAGTTCGCGCACATTGCCCGGCCAGGAGTAGGCCGGCGCGGCATCCACGCATTGGCGCAGCACCCGCAGCAGATGCGGCCCCGAGGCCGCTGGCGCGGCGCCGCGCGCCAGCGCCTTGTCCAGCAGGTGCGCCGCCAGCGCGCCCAGGTCCTCGCGCCGCTCGCGCAGGCTCGGC
>JAJYTY010000321.1 GCA_021792835.1 Pseudomonadota bacterium | reverse complement strand
CGGGCTGACGTTGTAGCTGCCCGCGAAGGTCACGCGGCGGATGTTGGATCCGTCGAGTCCGGCCTGATAGATCTGCGGCGATCCGTCCCGGTCACTGACGAAATAAATGCTCTTTCCGTCGGGCGCGAACACCGGTTCGGTGGCGATGCTGCTGGCGCGGATCACCGCACGCGCCGGGCCGCCGCCTGCCGGCACCGTGTAGATCTGCGAGGCCGCGCCCATCGTCAGCACCACCGCCAGCGTGCGCCCGTCGGGCGAGAACGCCGGTGCGCTGTTGCTGCCGCGGAAGTTCGCCACCGCGCGGCGCGCCCCGGTGCGCACGTTCTGCACGAACACCACCGGCTTGCCGGTCTCGAAGGACACGTAGGCCAGGCTGCCGCCGTCGGGCGACCACGCCGGGGACATCAGCGGCTCGCGGCTGCGCAGCGCCGCCAGCGGGTTGTAGCCGTCGCTGTCGGACACCAGCAGCATGAAGCTGTGCGGGCTGGCCTTGCCGATGAAGGCGATGCGCGTGGCGAATACGCCGCGCTGCCCGGTCAGCTTCTGATAGATGAAATCGGCGATGCGGTGCGCAGCCAGCCGCAGGTCTCCGCTGACCACGCGCAGTTGCAGCCCGCCGAGGTCGCGCTGTCCGACGGCGTCCCACAGCCGGAAGCGGATCATCCAGGTCTGCGGGCCGGCCGCCACCACGCTGCCGCCGCCGGCGGCTTCCAGTTGCTCGGTGCGCCATTGCGAGTACGCCGGCGGCCCGGCGTCGCCGAGGGTCTGCGACGAGGCCGCCGGGGTGACGCGGAACTGGCCGCTGCGCACCAGGTCGGCACGGATGATGTCGGCCAGCGGCTGCGGACAGGAGGACTGGCCCACGAAGGTGTCGATCTGCACCGGGATCTGGCGCGCGCCGATTCCCGACACATCGACGCGGAACTGCGCCCGCGCGAGCAGGGGTTCGGCCGCCAGGCCGAGGGCGCCTGCGAGTCGCAGGCCTTGGGCGGCGGCGGGCAGGGCCGAACCGAGTACGAAGCTTCGTCGTTGCATGGGACTCCTGGCGGGCTGGAACCGGCGGGGGGCGCGGCAGCGCGAAATTCTATGCTGCGTGGGCGCTGTGGGCTGTTTCTCGTCGGTGTGGCCGTGCGACGCCTCAGCTCGGAGCCGAGAGGCGCCACAACTTCAGGTAGCGATACCAGGTTTCGTGGGCGATCGAACAGGCCAGCACGAATCCCAGGCGCCCGTCGAGAAAGCCGCGCCGCAGCACATAGGCACGAGCGAAGGCCCACAGGCTGTGCGCCAGCGCGCCGAGCACTCCGGCGCGGCGACCTGCCGCGGCCGCCTTGAGCGCGCCGGCGCTGCTGTAGCGGTTCATCTTGTCGAGCACGTCATCGAGCGAGCGATAGCTGACATGCAGCAGGTCTTCGCTCAATCGACCCACCGGACCGTCCACGCACAGTTTCTCGTGCACGAGGTCGTCGCTGAAGCGCGCGCTGCCGCGCCGGAACACACGCAGCACGCGGTCGGGGTACCACCCACCGTGGCGCATGAACTGCCCGCAATAGCTCGACAGCCGCGGCATCGAGAAGGCCACGGCGTCGCCGGGATCGCACACCGCGGCGCGGATTTCCTGCGCCAGCGCGGGGCTGACGCGCTCGTCGGCGTCGATCGACAGCACCCAGTCGCAATCCGCCAGCTCCAGCGCGCGGTTCTTCTGCACCCCGAAACCGGGCCAGTCGCGGCTTTGCTCGACGCGTGCGCCGGCCTGCCGCGCCAGTTCCACGGTGCGGTCGCGGCTGCCGCTGTCGAGCACGACGATGTGCTCGCACCAGGCCAGCGAGGCCAGGCACTCGGGCAGGTTGCGCTCCTCGTTCAGCGTGATGATGACGGCGCAGATGCTGGGCATGGGGGCCTCGGTGGGCGGCAGCGCTGCAGGGCGCGCGTGGCGCGTCGCGGCGCCTATGGTAGAAAGCCGGATTGCCCGGGCATTCTTTCACGAACCGATCCATGTCCAAGCCACCGGCGGCGCCCGCCGCGTCCCCGACCGCCACCCACGACGGCCTGGGCCTGCTGCGCCAGCTGTTCGGCGCCGATGCGCGCAACCGTGTCGCCGCGCTGCTGATCGTCGTGTGCGCGGCCATCGTCGCGTCCACCGAACCGGCGCTGCCGGCACTGATCAAGCACGTGCTCGACGTGGGTTTCACCCCGCGCCGCGACTTCTCGCTGTGGATGGTTCCGGTGGTACTGCTGGGCCTGTTCACGGTGCGCGGCCTGGCCTGGCTGAGCTCGCAGTTCCTCACGCAGTGGATGACCCAGAACGTGCTGGCGCGCGTACGCACGCTGGTGTACGCGCAGATCCTGCACGCCGAGCTCGCCGCGCTGCGCAAGGAAAGCGCCAGCAGCCTGATCGGCGCCGCGGTGTACGAGGCGCAGCTGGCGCTGGGAATGATCTTCCCCGGCCTGCTGACCCTGGTGCGCGACACGCTGACCCTGGCCGCGCTGTTCGGCTACCTGATGTGGCTGAACTGGAGCCTGACCCTGATCACCGTGGCCATCCTGCTGCCGCTGCTGGTGGCCATGCGTGTCA
>JAJYTY010000073.1 GCA_021792835.1 Pseudomonadota bacterium | reverse complement strand
CCCGCCCGGACTACGTGGCGCGCATGACCGAGCGCTCGCGCAAGTACCTCTACTACATCGTGCAGGAGGTGCAGCGCCGCGGCATGCCCACCGAACTGGCGCTGCTGCCCTTCATCGAGAGCGCCTTCAACCCGGATGCGCTGTCCAGTGCGAAGGCCTCGGGGATGTGGCAGTTCATGCCCAGCACCGGCCAGCACTACAAGCTGCGCCAGACCATGTTCCAGGACGGGCGCCGCGACGTCATGGCCTCGACCCGCGCCGCGCTCGACTACCTGGGCAAGCTGCACGCGATGTTCGGCAGCTGGCAGCTCGCGCTGGCCGCCTACAACTGGGGCGAAGGCGGGCTGCAGCACGCCATCGCGTACAACGAGGCGCACGGCCTGCCGGTCGACTACGCGCACCTGAACATGCCGGCCGAGACCCGCAACTACTACCCCAAGCTGCAGGCCGTGAAGGACATCATCGAGAATCCGGCGCGCTACGGCATCAAGCTGCCGCCGGTTCCCGACCATGCGTACTTCAAGCCCGTGCGCATCACCCAGGACATCGACGTCTCGCAGGCGGCTCGCCTGGCCGGCATCACGGTTGCGGAGTTCCGCTCGCTGAATCCGGCGTTCACGAAGCCGGTGATCCTGGCCGCCACGCACCCCGAGATCCTGCTGCCCTACGACAACGCCACCGCCTTCGAGCAGGCGCTGGCCGAGCACCACGGCCCGCTCGCGCGCTGGACGGCCTACCGCGTCGCCCGCACGGCGACTCCCGCCGCGCTGGCTCACCACCTGCACCTGACGGAGGCGACGCTGCGCGACGTCAACGGCATTCCCGCGCGCACCCTGATCAAGGCCGGCTCGACGGTGCTGATCCCGCGGCCGCCCGACGACGACACCAACGTGAGCAAGCGCGTCGCCGAGCATGCCGTGCTGGCGCTGGCGCCCGACCTGCCGCCGCTGCGGCGCCTGCGCCTGGTGGCCGGGCCGCACGACACGCCGTGGACCGTGGCGCGGCGCTACGGGGTCAGCGCGGCCGAGGTGGCGCGCTGGAACCACATGCGCGAGAACGCCCGCTTCCGGCCGCGCGCGCTGGTCGTGGTCTACACGCGCAGGCCCGCTCCGACCCCCTACGAGCAGCGCCTGCTGGCCGAGCGCCGGCGCGAGCACGAGCTGTACCTGGAGCGCCTGCGCCGCGAGCATGAACACGCGCTGCGCGTGGCCGAGCTGCGGCGCGAACGCCGCAAGCCGGCGCGCGTGGTCGCCGAACGCCGGCACGGCGTGGGGCATGACGTGCGTGTGGCCAGCCGTTCGCCGCAGCGCTGGATCCGCGTCGCCGAGCGCTGAGCCACGCCCGATCCCAGCCCGCGCGACCCGCGCCGATGCGCGGGTCGCGCGACGTCTACCGCGATCCGACCATGTCCACCCAAGTCCGCGAATACCTGCTCGACCTGCAGTCACGCATCCTGAGCGCGCTGGAGGCCGCCGACGGCCAAGCCTTCCGGCGCGATGCCTGGACCCGCCCGGCCGGCGGCCGCCTGGAAGGCGACGGCATGAGCAGCGTGCTGGAGGACGGCGCGTTGTTCGAGCGCGCCGGCTGCAACTTCTCGTCGGTGCGCGGCGCCAGCCTGCCGCCGTCGGCGACGCAGCAGCGCGCCGAGCTGGCCGGCGCGCCGTTCACCGCGATGGGCGTGTCGATGGTGCTGCACCCGCGCAACCCCTACGTTCCTACGGTGCACATGAACGTGCGCCTGCTCAGCGTGCAGCCGTCCAGGGGCGCGGCGCTGAGCTGGTTCGGCGGCGGCATGGACCTGACCCCCTACTACGGCTTCGAAGAGGACGCCGTGCATTTCCACCGCAGCTGCAAGACGGCACTGGACGCGCTGGACCCCGGGTACTACCCGCGCTTCAAGACCTGGTGCGACGAGTACTTCTTTCTGAAGCATCGCGACGAGGCGCGGGGCATCGGCGGCGTGTTCTTCGACGACTTCAACAGCGGCGGCTTCGACACCGGTTTCGCGCTGATGCGCGCCACCGGAGACGCCTTCCTCGGCGCCTACCTGCCGATCGTGCAACGCCGGCGCGACATGCCATACGGCGAGCGCGAACGAGAGTTCCAGGCGCTGCGCCGCGGCCGCTATGTCGAGTTCAACCTGGTGTGGGACCGCGGTACGCTGTTCGGGCTTCAATCGGGCGGACGCACCGAGTCGATCCTGATGTCGATGCCCCCGCAGGTTCGCTGGCGCTACGACTGGCACCCCGAGGCGGGAACCCCCGAGGCGCAGCTGTACGAGCGCTTCCTGCCGCCGCGCGACTGGGCGGCGCAGGGCTGAGGTCGACCACGCATGGCCCGCATCGGGCTGCTCGGAGGCAGCTTCGACCCCATCCACCGCGCCCACCTGGAACTGGCGCGCAGCGCCGCCGAGCAACTCGGGCTCGACGAGGTGTGGCTGATCCCGGCCGGGCAGCCGTGGCAGCGCGGAGCGCTGGGCGCCGGTCCGGAACACCGCGAACAGATGGTCCGGCTGGCGGCGCATGCGGCACCTCGCCTGCGCGCGCTGGACCTCGAATTGCGCCGCGCCGGCCCCACCTACACCATCGATACGCTGCGCGAGCTTCGCGCCGAGCACCCGCGGCACGAATTCGTGCTGCTGCTTGGCGCCGACCAGTTGCACAATTTCGGCACCTGGAAACAATGGGAGCAGATCGCGCATTGCGTCGACCTCGCGGTGGCCGCGCGTCCCGGGAACGAACTGCGCCCCGACCCTGCGCTGCTGCGGGCGCTGCATGATGGCGGGCACCGGCTGCTGACCCTGCGCATGCCCCTGCTCGACGTTTCGGCGACAAGGGTACGCGAGTACGCTGCGAAGGGACTCGACCTGCACGAACTCGTGCCCGACGCCGTGGCACACTATATTGAACGACACCAACTCTATCGGACCCCCGCTGCCCCGCATGGACATTCGTAAGCTGCAACGCACCATCGTCGACGCCCTGGAAGACGTGAAGGCCCAGGACATCCAGGTTTTCAACACGGAGGCCCTGACCAGCCTGTTCGACCGCGTGATCATCGCCAGCGGCAGTTCCAACCGCCAGACCCGGGCGCTGGCGGCCAGCGTGCGCGACAAGGTGCGCGAGGCCGGCGGCGAGGTCAGGAATCCGGAAGGCGCCGACAGCGGCGAGTGGGTGCTGGTCGACTGCGGCGACGCGGTCGTGCACATCATGCAACCGCAGATCCGCGCCTACTACAAGCTCGAGGACATCTGGGGCGGCAAGACCGTGCACCTGAAGGCGCTGCAACCGGCCACCGCGGCATCGGCCGGGGCCGTTGCCACGCGCCGCCGTGGTGGCGCCGCTGCCGGGACTGCGGCCAGGTCCCGCCCGGCGCCCTCGAAGGCCTCCGCAAGGGGCGGGCGCTCCGCCGCCATCCCCGCGAAATCCACCGCGGCGAAGTCGGCGGCCGCGAAGTCCGCCGCCGCGAAGTCCTCGACCAGGTCCGCCGCGAAGCCGGCCGCGGCGAAGTCCACCGTGGCGAAGGCCGCGCCCAGGCGCTCCGCGACCGCGGGCGCCGCGAAAACCCCGGCGCGAGCCAAGTCGCGGGCCTGAGCGGTGAAGTACTGGCTGGTCGCGGTCGGCCAGCGCATGCCCGACTGGGTGCAGCAGGCCTACGTCGAATACGCGCGGCGCCTGCCGGCCGCCACGCCGCTGCAGCTGCGCGAACTGCGCGCGGAGCCACGCGGCGCCGGGCTCGACACCGACAGCGTGCTGGAGCGCGAGGCGCAGCGTATCGAGCAGGCGCTGCCGGCGCAGTGCCTGCGCGTCGTGCTGGACGAGCACGGGCAGCGCATGACCACGCTGCAACTTGCGCAGTCCATGCAGTCGTGGCGCCAGCAGGGCCGTGACGTGGCCTTCGTGATCGGCGGCGCCGACGGACTTGCGCCGCGCATCAAGCAGTCGGCCGACACGCTGCTGCGCCTGTCCGACCTGACCCTTCCGCATGCGCTGGTGCGCGTGCTGCTGGCCGAGCAGATCTACCGCGCGCACAGCGTGATCACCGGGCACCCGTACCACCGCGCCGGCTGAGCGCGACCGCATTGCGGCCCGTTCAAGCCCGGGCGCTCAGCTCGCCGCGCCCAGGTCCTCCAGGTCCTGCCAACGCTGCAGGGTCTCGGAGAGTTGCTGCTCGATGGCATCGAAGCGCGTGCGCATCTGAGCCACCTGCTGCGGGGCCTCGCGGTACAGCGCCGGGTCGGCCAGGCGCTCGGTGAGCTGGCGCTGCTCCTGCTCGAGTTGCTCGATGCGCGCCGGCAGCTGCTCGAGTTCGCGCTGTTCCTTGTAGCTCAGCTTGCGCCGTGCCGGCGGCTGCGCCGCCGCTTGCGGGGCCTGCGCGCTTGCCTGGGTGGCAGGCTGGGCGCCTGCCTGCGCCTGCGCCTGCGCCTGCGCCTGCGCCTGCCCGGCGCGCTGGCGCTGTGCCAGCCAGTCGTCGACCCCGCCCTCGTATTCGCGCCAGGTACCGGGCGATTCCCACGCCAGCGTGCTGGTGACGACGTTGTCCAGGAAGCGCCGGTCGTGGCTGACCAGGAACACGGTGCCGGCGAAGTCCTGCAGCAATTGCTCCAGCAGCTCGATGGTGTCCATGTCGAGGTCGTTGGTCGGCTCGTCCAGCACGACCACGTTGGCGGGGCGGGCGAACAGCCGCGCCAGCAGCAGGCGGTTGCGCTCGCCGCCCGACAGCGACTTCACCGGCGAACGCGCGCGCGACGCGGGAAACAGGAAGTCGCCCAGATAGGCGCTGACATGCTTGCGCGCGCCGCCGATCTCGATCCAGTCGCTGCCCGGGCTGATGGTGTCGGCCAGCGTGGCCTGCGGATCCAGCGCCGCGCGCATCTGGTCGAAATAGGCCACCTGCAGCCGGCTGCCCAGGCGCACGCGACCGCTGTCGGGCTGGAGTTCGCCCAGCAGCAGCTTGAGCAGCGTGGTCTTGCCGGCGCCGTTGGGCCCGAGGATTCCCACCTTGTCCCCACGCAGCACGATGGCCGACAGCCCGCGCACCACCTGCAGTTCCCCGAAGGACTTGCTCACGTCCTGCAGCTCGGCGACGATACGTCCGCTGGATTCGCCGCGATCGAGTTCCAGGCGCACGCTGCCCAGCACCTCGCGCCGCGCCGCGCGCTGGCCGCGCAATTGCTGCAGCCGCTGGATGCGCGCCACGCTGCGCGTACGCCGCGCCTCGACACCCTGGCGTATCCACTCCTCCTCCTGCGCCAGCAGCTTGTCGGCGCGGGCCTGCGCGAGCGCCTCGTCGGCCAGCTCGCGCGCCTTGCGCTGCTCGAAGGCCGAGTAGTTGCCCGGATAGCTGCGCAGCACCCCGCGGTCGAGTTCGACGATGCGCGTGGCCACCGCGTCGACGAAGGCGCGGTCGTGGCTGATCACCAGCACGCTGCCGCGAAAACCCGCGAGCAGTTGCTCCAGCCACACGATGGCTTCGAGGTCGAGATGGTTGGTCGGCTCGTCGAGCAGCAGCACGTCGGGGCTGGCCGCCAGCGCCTGCGCCAGCGCGACACGCTTTTGCTGGCCGCCGGAAAGCTCGGCGACACGATCGTCCGGCTGCAGCGCCAGGCGCTGCAGGACCTCCTGCACGCGCTGCTCCCAGTTCCAGCCGCCCAGCAGTTCGATGCGGGTCTGCAGCGCATCCAGGTCGTCGCCGGGGGCATGGGCCTCGAAGCGCAGGCGCAGTTCGCGCGCCTCGGCCACACCTTGCGCCACCGCGTCGAACACGGTGTCGAAGCCCCCGAGCTGCGGCTCCTGCGCAACGTAGACCATGCGCAGGCCCTGCTGGCGGCGCACCTCCCCCGAGTCGGCGCCCTCCAGCGCGGCCAGGATGCGCAGCAGCGAGGACTTGCCGCTGCCATTGCGTCCGATCAGGGCCACCCGTTCGCCGGCCTCCAGAGTCATCGAGGCCCCGTCCAGCAGGGGATGCACTCCGAAGGCCAGGCGCAGGTCCTGGCAGGTCACGATGGCCATGGGAAAGACGTTTGCCGCGGCACGCCGCGCATGAACAAACCGCCATTGTGCCAGCGCAGGCGCCAGCGGCGGGCCACGGCGCATCGCTCGCGCGGGCAGGCCGTATGATGGGCCGGTTCGCATCTCCGCCCATGTCCCGCCCCCCCGCGCTCTACCTCGCATCCGCCAGCCCGCGCCGGCGCGAGCTGCTTCGCCAGATCGGCATCGAATGCCAGCCGCTGGCGGCCGACGACACGGAGGACCCCGAGGCACTCGAGGCCGAACGCCCCGGCGAGGCGCCGATCCGCTACGTGCGTCGCGTCACCTCCGCCAAGCTCGATGCCGCGCTGCAGCGCCTGCATCGCCGCGGACTCGCTCCGGGCGTCGTGCTGTGCGCCGACACCACGGTGGCGCTGGGCCGGCGCATCCTCGGCAAGCCGCGCGACGCCGCGCACGCGCGCGACATGCTGCGAAGCCTGGCCGGGCGCGAGCACCGCGTGCTCAGCGCGGTGGCACTGGCGTGGCCGCAGGCGCACGCCGCGCAGCCGTGGTCGCGCGCGCAGGCGCTGAGCGACAGCCGCGTGCGCTTCGCCGCGCTCGACGACGCCACCATCGATGCCTACATCGCCGGCGGCGAACCCTTCGGCAAGGCCGGGGCCTACGCCGTGCAGGGGCGCGCTGCCACCTTCATCCAGCATATCCGCGGCAGCTATTCGGGCATCATGGGCCTGCCGCTGTACGAGACCTCGGCGCTGCTGCGTGCCGCGGGAATCCCAGCCTGAGACCCTGCACGATGCAAGAAGACCTGCTGATCAACATCACCCCGCAGGAAACCCGGGTCGCGCTGGTGGCGCAGGCCGCGGTGCAGGAAATCCACATCGAGCGAACCCTCGAGCGCGGGCTGGCCGGCAACGTCTACCTCGGACGCGTGGTGCGCGTGCTGCCGGGAATGCAGTCGGCCTTCATCGACATCGGCCTGGAGCGCGCGGCCTTCCTGCACGTGGCCGACCTGTGGCAGCGCATGCTGGTCAACGGCGAATCGCGCCAGCCCGGCGCCACGCAGGCGCTGCCGATCGAGAAACTGGTCTCGGAAGGCCAGTCGCTGCTGGTGCAGGTGATCAAGGACCCGATCGGCGCGAAGGGAGCGCGGCTGTCCACGCAGGTCAGCCTCGCCGGGCGCCTGCTGGTGCATCTGCCGCAAGACCATCACATCGGGGTGTCGCAGAAGATCGACGATCCGGAGCTGCGCGACAGCCTGCGCCAGCGCCTGGCCAGCCTGGCGCAGCAGCACGACGCCGCTGCCGGGACGGGATTCATCGTGCGCACCAACGCCGAGGACGCCAGCGACTCCGAGCTGCTCGACGACATCGCCTACCTGCGCAAGACCTGGAGCACGCTGGACAAGAAGGTGCGCGGCTCGCAGGCGCCGGTGCTGCTGTACCAGGAGCTCAGCCTGGCGCAGCGCGTGCTGCGTGACCTGGTCACCGAGGCGACGCGCAGCATCCAGGTCGATTCGCGGGAGAACTACGAGCGCCTGCGCGACTTCGCCGCCGAATACATGCCGGCGGTGGTCGAGCGCATCCAGCTCTACCGCGGCGAACGTCCGCTGTTCGACCTCTACAACATCGATGGCGAGATCGAGAAGGCGCTGGGACGCCGCGTCGACCTGAAATCCGGCGGCTACCTGATCATCGACCAGACCGAGGCGATGACCACGGTCGACGTGAACACCGGCGGTTTCGTCGGCGCGCGCAATTTCGACGACACGGTGTTCAAGACCAACCTGGAGGCCGCGCAGGCCATCGCGCGCCAGCTGCGCCTGCGCAACCTCGGCGGGATCATCCTGATCGACTTCATCGACATGGCCAGCCCGCAGCACCGCGCCGCGGTGCTCGACGAGTTGCGCAAGTCCCTGTGGCGCGACAAGGTGAAGGTCACGGTCAACGGGTTTTCCCAGCTCGGGCTGGTGGAGATGACCCGCAAGCGCACCCGCGAGTCACTCGCTCACCTGCTGTGCGAGCCCTGCCCGACCTGCGCCGGACAGGGCCAGGTGAAGACCGCGCGCACCACCTGCTACGACATCCTGCGCGAGATCCTGCGCGAGGCACGCCAATTCAACCCGAAGGAATTCCGCATCCTCGCGTCGAACGCGGTGATCGACCTGTTCCTCGAGGAGGAAAGCGCCCACCTGGCGGAGCTGTCGGACTTCATCGGCAAGCCCATCGCGCTGCAGGTCGAACCGGGCTACCACCAGCACCAGTTCGACATCGTGCTGCTGTGATCAGCCGGCGGCCTGTGCCGGGCAGGTGGCGGTCGAGCCGGGCACCTTGCCCAGCAGCAGCAGGAAGCTGGCGAAGGGCTTGATCGCGCGCATCGCCACCAGCCTGGGGCCCTGGAACTGCAGCTTGCCGCTGACCATGGCCCACATCGGGCCGGGATCGCCGCGCCCCATCGACTCCCAGTTCGCGGTGCTGGCGTGCATCAGGAAGTCCACCGAGTAGTCGGCCGGGGTCGCCGGCTTGCCGCCGTAGCTGCACCAGGCCTGACCGTCCTTGGGCACGATCTTCAGTTCCACGGCGCTGGACGCGCCGCAGTCGTCGCGGTACATCTGCACGATCTTGTAGCCGCGGCCCTTGTCGTCGTGCAGCCACTCGCCGGACAGGCCCTTGGTCAGCTCGGGGGTGTGGTTCCAGGCCTGGCAGAAGTCCCCGGCCCATTGCGCAGACATGAGTACGGCAGGATCGGCCGCGTGGGCCTGGGCCGTCACGAGCAAGCCGCAGGCCCCCAGCACGCGCAGCAAGCGCAGCGATACGCAACGAACGTTCATCGGTTCCCCCCTCCAGTGGAATGTGTAGGGGACGGAGTATGCGCAGCGCGCAGCGAAGCTGCACTCGGGGCTTACCAGAATACCCGATGGAGTGTTTGCGGGATGCCCGGGACGGCCGGAGCGGGCGGGCCCCGTCCCGTCACGCCAGGCTCAGGCGTAGGCAGCCAGGCTCTTGCGCATCTTCTTCATCGCCTGCGCCTCGATCTGGCGGATGCGCTCGGCGGACACGCCGTATTCGGCCGCGAGATCGTGCAGCGTGCGCCCGCCGCTGCCGTCGTCGTTGACGGCCAGCCAGCGCTGCTCGACGATGCGCCGGCTGCGCTCGTCGAGCGCCTGCAGCGCCTGCTCCAGGCCCTGCACCTGCATGCGCTCGCGTCCGCGTGCTTCCAGCACCGCCTCGGGCTCGTGGCTGCTGTCGCTCAGGTAGGCGATCGGCGAGAAGGTTTCCGCGCCGTCGTCGCCGCCGGGCTGCAGCGACACGTCTGCGCCGCCCATGCGCTGCTCCATCTCGATGACGTCGGAGCGCTTGACCTGCAGCTTGCTGGCCACGGCGTCGATGTCGGCGTCGTGAAAGCCCTCCAGGCCCTGCTTCATCGAGCGCAGGTTGAAGAACAGCTTGCGCTGGGCCTTGGTCGTCGCGACCTTCACCAGGCGCCAGTTGCGCAGGATGTATTCGTGGATCTCGGCCTTGATCCAGTGCAGCGCGTAGCTGACCAGGCGCACGCCCTGCTCCGGGTCGAAGCGGCGCACGGCCTTCATCAGGCCGATGTTGCCCTCCTGGATCAGGTCGGCATGCGGCAGGCCGTAGCCGAGGTAGTGCCGGGCCACGGAGACCACCACGCGCAGGTGCGACATCACCAGTTTTCCGGCGGCTTCGCGATCCTCGTGCGCGCGCCAGGCACGCGCCAGCGACTGCTCCTCCTCGAGGGACAGCATCGGCATGCGGTTCACCGCCGCGATGTAGGACTCCAGGTTGCCCAGACTGGGCAACTGGGTCGGAAAACCCAGCGCCTGAGCACGCGGGGCCAGCCCGCTGGAAAGGGTGAGAGCACCGGTTTGGGCCATCTGCATACTCCTCCTTGTTTCAGGGGCTATTTTAGCACTCGAGCGATTAGAGTGCTAAAGCTGCGGAAAGTTCCCTGACCCAGCCCAATCTCCGCAAGGGATTCGCCCTCGCGAACCGACGCGCAGCGGCTTCGGCGCCCGGCCGAAGCCCTCCGGCCGCGGCGGCGGCCGCCTGCTACGCTGGCGGATTGGCGCCACGCGACTGCGCCCGAAGTCCCTGCACGGCCTGCCGCGACCCTCCCGACCTGCGGTTCATGTCCAGCCCCTCCCCCCAGCCAGTACGCGCCACCTCGCCTGCCGCCGAACCCGGGCCGGGCGGCGACGCGGGCGACACGCCGCCGCGCTTTCCCGTGTTCATCGCGGTGGTGGTGGCGATCGCCTTCCTGATGGAGCAGCTGGACTCGACCATCGTCACGACCGCGCTGCCCGACATGGCCCGTGCGCTGCGCACCAGCCCGGTCGACATGAACCTGGCGGTCAGCGCCTACGTGCTCACCCTGGCGGTGTTCATCCCGCTCAGCGGCTGGTTCGCCGACCGCTTCGGCGCGCGCCGCGTGTTCATGTCGGCGCTGGCACTGTTCACGCTGGGCTCGGTGCTGTGCGGCGCCGCGCAGGATTTCTCGATGCTGGTGGCCACCCGGGTGCTGCAGGGGCTGGGAGGCGCGATGATGACGCCGGTCGGGCGCCTGATCCTGCTGCGCAGCTTCCCGCGCCGGCAACTGGTGCGGGCGATGACCTACACCACGCTGCCGGCCATCGTCGGCCCGGTGCTGGGGCCGCTGGTCGGCGGCTACCTCACCACCTACCTGTCGTGGCGCTGGATCTTCTACGTCAACGTGCCGTTCGGCCTGCTGGGCATGGTGCTGGCCTGGTACCTGGTGGACCCGCGCCCGGCCGAGCCCGAGTCGCGTTTCGACCTCGGCGGCTTCGTGCTGTTCGGCACCGGGGTGGCGCTGCTGCAATTGCTGATGGAAGGCTTCGGACTGCTGCGCCCGCTGCTGCTGGCGGCGAGCGCCGCCGCCGCGGTACTGCTGTTGCTGGCCTTCGCGCGGCGCAACCGCGGCCGCGCGCGTCCAGCGGTCGACCTCGGCCTGCTGCGCGAACGCGCCTTCGGGCTGGCCACGCTGGCCGGGGGCCTGTGCCGGGTCGCGATGAACGCACCGGTCTACCTGCTGCCGGTGATGCTGCAGGTGGGACTGGGCATGAGCGCGGTGGAATCGGGCTCGCTGACCTTCCTGTCGGCCGCCGGCGCGCCGCTGGTGCGCCTGATCATCGGGCCGGCGCTGCGCCGCTGGGGCTTTCGTACCTTGCTGATGGGCAGCGCGCTGGCCTGCGCGGCCGTGCTGTCGAGCTTCGTCGGGGTCGGCCCGCTCACCCCGCGCTGGCTGATCGCGCTCGCCATCATCGCCTACGGCACGGTGCGCTCGACCCAGTTCATGAGTTCGAACACCCTGGCCTACGCGGACGTCGCCGCCGAGCGCCTGAGCCGCGCCACCAGCCTGGGCGGCCTGCTGCAGCAGCTCACGGTGAGCTTCGGCGTGGCGCTGGGGGCGGCGGCGCTGCGCGTGCTGTCGCATGGCGCGGCGCCGCGGCTGGCGCAGTTCCACGCCGCGTTCCTGGTGCTGGCGCTGCTGCCGCTGCTGGCCATCCCGGCCTTCTGGCGACTGCGCCCGCAGGACGGCGCGCAGGTCAGCGGACACCGCCCGGCGCCGCGCGGCTGAGTCCGCGGCGCCGCGGGCCTGCGCTTCAGTCGACCAGCGCCTGCGCGAAGGCCCGGGCGTCGAAGACCTGCAGGTCTTCCAGCGACTCGCCGACGCCGATGAAATACACCGGCACCGGGCGTTCGCGGGCGATCGCCGCGATCACCCCGCCCTTGGCGCTGCCGTCGAGCTTGGTCAGGATGATGCCGCTGAGCCCCAGCGTGTCGTCGAAGGCACGCAGCTGCGCGAGCGCGTTCTGCCCGTTGGTGGCGTCGATCACCAGGATGGCCTCGTGCGGCGCGCCTTCCATCGCCTTGCCGATCACGCGCTTGACCTTCTTCAGTTCCTCCATCAGGTGCGCCTGCGTGGGCAGGCGCCCGGCGGTGTCGACGATCACCACGTCCATGCCGCGCGCGCGCCCGGCCTGCACGGCGTCGAAGGCCACCGCGGCCGGATCGCCGCCCTGCTGCGCGATCACCTGCACGTCGTTGCGCTGGCCCCAGGCGGCGAGCTGCTCGCGCGCGGCGGCGCGGAAGGTGTCGCCTGCCGCCAGCAGCACCTTGCAGCCGGCCGCCTGCAGGTGGCGCGTGAGCTTGCCGATGCTGGTGGTTTTGCCGGCACCGTTGACCCCGACCATCATGATCACGGTCGGGCTGGTGCGCCCGATGTCCAGGGGCTTTTGCAACGGCGCGAGCATCTCCGCCAGCACCTCGCGCAGCAATTCCCGCACCTGCTGCGGGGTCTCGGCACACGCGGTGCGTACCTTGCGCCGCAACTCCTGCAGCACATGCGTGGTGGCCGCGGTGCCGGCGTCGGCCAGGATCAGCGCGGACTCCAGCTCGTCGAACAGCGACTCGTCGACTCGCAGGCCGCCGAACAGCCCGGAAATCCCGGCTCCGGTCTTGCGCAGCCCGTGGCGCAGACGTCCGAACCAGCCGGCCTGCGGCTGCCCCGCATCGACGGACGGCTGCCCGGAGGGGCGCGCCAGCGCAGCGCCGGTGACCGCGGCGACCTGCGCCTCGACGGCAGCGTCGGGCGCCGCGGGTTCGACGGGGGCCGCGGGCTGCCGCGGCGCCTCGGCGACCTCGGCGTCGGCCACCGGGGTCTCGGTGGCGGCGGACTTGCGCTTGAACAGACGAAACATGGAGGGAAAATGGCTCGAACGGACGCGGCGGGCGCCGCAAAGCGTGTATTGTCGCCGACCCGGCCGACCCTGGCCTCCGCGCTATGCTGCCACCCTCCGGGACACGCTTGCCAGGCGCCCGCCCCGGTTTTCCCTGTCCGCACCGCACCGAACCGCATGAACCGCCCTGCCGCTTCCTCCCCCCGCGCGCGTCACGGCGGTGCCGGCAGCGTGCGCATCATCGGCGGCCGGCTGCGCGGCAGCAAGCTGCGGGTTCCCGAGGTCGCGGGGCTGCGTCCGACTCCCGATCGGGTGCGCGAGACCCTGTTCAACTGGCTGGGCCAGGACCTGCAAGGCCTGCGCTGCCTGGACCTGTACGCCGGCAGCGGAGCGCTCGGCCTGGAGGCTGCGTCGCGCGGCGCGGCCCGGGTCGACATGGTCGAGCGCAACCCGCTGCTGGCGCGCGCGCTGCTGGACGCATGCCGGCGCCTGCAGGCTGACGCGGTGCAGGTGCATGAGGCCGACGCGCTGCAGTTCGCCTCGACGCGTGCGCCGGCCAGCTACGACGTGGTGTTCGTCGACCCGCCGTTCGCGCAGGCCGGGGCGCACGAACAGGCGCTGGCGCAGGCGGCCCGCGTGCTGGCGCCGCACGGCCGGGTGTACCTGGAGGCCGCGGACGCGGCCAGCCTGCGGCGCTGGGTCGAGCCGGGCTGGGAGGTGCTGCGCAGCGCGCGCGCGGGCCAGGTGCATTACGCCTTGCTGCGGCGCGACGCGGGGGCGGGCTAGACTAGCGAGCCTGCCAACAGGCCTCGCAGGAGTCCGATGTGCCAGCGCCCATGCCCACTGCCGTCTACCCTGGTACCTTCGACCCGTTCACGCGCGGTCACGAGGACCTCGTGCGCCGCGCCAGCGGCCTGTTCCCGCGCCTGATCGTCGGCGTCGCCGCCGGTCACCACAAGAACGCGCTGTTCAGCATCGACGAGCGTCTGGATCTCGCCCGCGCCATCCTGGAGCCCTACCCGAACGTGCGGGTCGAGGGATTCACCGGACTGCTGAAGGATTTCGTCGAGAAACAGGGGGCCCAGGTGATCGTGCGCGGACTGCGTGCGGTCAGCGACTTCGAGTACGAGTTCCAGATGGCGGGCATGAACCGCCAGCTGATGCCCGAGGTCGAGACCCTGTTCATGACCCCGGCGGACCAATACCAGTTCGTGTCAGGGACATTCGTGCGGGAAATCGCGCTGCTGGGCGGGGATGTCGGAAAATTCGTGGTGCCGCTGGTCACCGAACGCTTGGCCGAGAAGGTGGCCGTCCGCAACAGCAAGGGCGCGTAGGCGTCTTCAGTCATGGCCTTGTGGATCACCGACGAATGCATCAACTGCGACGTGTGCGAGCCCGAGTGCCCGAACCAGGCGATCTCGATGGGCCCGCAGGTCTATCGCATCGACCCGGATCGCTGCACCGAATGCGTCGGGCACTTCGAACAGCCTCAGTGCGTGCAGCTCTGCCCGGTGGACTGCATCCCCGTGCACCCCGAACACGTGGAAGGCCGCGAACAGCTGTGGGAACGCTACCTGCGCCTGCAGCGTGAGGCGGCCCCGGCGCGTGCCGAGCCTGGCGCTGCGACGCCCGCGCCACGGCCGCCGGACGGCACGATCCCGCACTGATCCCGCACTGATCCCGCCGCCGCGCTACGCGGCGTCCGGCTTCGCGCTCGGGCCCGGGTTGCCCCGATGCAGTTCCATGGTCGCGGCGTCGACTTCGCCGCGCAGCAGGCGCGGCAGCACCTGCAGTGAGCGGTCCAGCGCCTGCTCGATCAGTTGCAACTCGCCGCGCTGCGGGCGCCCGAGCACGAAGCCGATCACCGCCTGGCGGTTGCCGGGATGCCCGATGCCCAGGCGCAGGCGCCAGAACAGCGGCGTACCCAGGTGGGTCGCGATGTCGCGCAAGCCGTTGTGCCCGGCGTGTCCGCCGCCGCGCTTGATCTTCGCGTGGCCCGGCGGCAGGTCGAGTTCGTCGTGTGCGACCAGGATCTCCTCGGGCGCGATCTTGTAGAAGCGCGCCACCGCGCCCACGGACTGCCCGGAGTGGTTCATGTAGGTCGACGGCTCGAGCAGCAGGACGTCGCCATGCGGGCCGCGCATGCGGGCCAGATGGCCGAAGAAACCCTTCTCCGGACGCAGTTCCAGGCCCTGCTGCGAGACGATCTGGTCGACCCACCAGAATCCTGCGTTGTGGCGCTGCTGGGCGTGCTCCGGTCCCGGATTGCCCAGGCCGGCGATCAGCCGGATCATCGACGCGGCTCCAGCGGCACCAGCGGCGCCTCGGCGCGCGGCTCGCGCGCCAGCAGCGCCGCCACCGCGCCCTGCGGGTCGACACGCCGATCCAGCAGCTCGCACACCTGCTCGGTGATCGGCATCTGCAGCCCGTGCTGGCGCGCCAGCTCCAGCACCGTGCGTGCCGTGTAGACCCCCTCGGCGACATGCCCGAGCTCGCGTACCACCGCCTGCAGGTCCTTGCCGGCGGCCAGTTGCAGGCCGACGCGGCGGTTGCGCGACAACTCGCCGGTGCAGGTCAGCACGAGATCGCCGATGCCACTCAATCCCATGAAGGTTTCCAGACGGGCGCCGAGCGCGACCCCGAGGCGCGCCATTTCGGCCAGCCCGCGGGTGATCAGCGCGGCGCGGGCGTTGGCGCCCTGCTGCAGGCCGTCGCAGACCCCGCAGGCGATCGCCTGCACGTTCTTCACCGCGCCACCGACGGCCACGCCCACCGCATCGTCGCTGGCGTACACGCGCATGCTGCCGCCGTGCAGCGCGCGCACGGCGGTGTCCACCACCGCCTGCGTGCCGGCCGCGACCAGCGCCACCGGCATCGCGCGCGCGACTTCCAGCGCGAAACTCGGCCCCGACAGCACGCCCAGCGCCGGAGCCGCGCCCCAGCCGTCGAACACCTGCCCGACGACCTCGTGCGGCAGCAGCGCGCTGCCCTGCTCGAAGCCCTTGGCCAGGATCAGCACCGGGGCCGGGGCAGTGGCGCTCGCGCTGCTCCACAGCGCACGCAGCGCCTGCGCCATGTCGCGCAACCCGGCCACCGGAACCGCCAGCACGACGAGCCCGCCGGCCGCGTGGCGCAGCGCCAGTTCCAGGTCGTCGGCCAGGTTCAGCGACTCGGGCAGCTCGACACCCGGGAGATAGCGAGTGTTCTCGCCGCGCCGACGCAGGTGCCGCACCAGCTCGGGGTCGCGTGCCCACAGCAGCACGTCGTTGCGCGCCACGGCGTGGACCGCCAGCGCGCTGCCCCACGCGCCGGCGCCCAGCACCGTCAGCGGAAGGCCTCGCTTCACCATCGGTGTCGTGG
>JAJYTY010000072.1 GCA_021792835.1 Pseudomonadota bacterium | reverse complement strand
CTGCTTGGACGCCTGGGTCTTGGTGGCCACCGAATCAGTGTCGAGATCCCCGGATTTGCGCGTAGTAGTCGTCGTTTTCGCCACGGCTCGCCCTTTTCAAAAAACAAAACAACATCCTCGGCCCGCAGCCGCGCGCCACGCTGCGCGGACCTGCCAGCACCGGCCGGAAACACGCGAATCCAACGTCACGGGCGGCTCCGTTCGGCCGGACACGCTGCCGTGGACATTCCCCGGCCTCGCGCCTGGCCACGCCCGCCCCGAATGCGGGGCTGGACAAGCCCGAGCATCCAGGTACACTTGCCCGCCTCGACCCGGATTTCATCGTGCGAAACCATAGGAATCGCAGGGTGATATGCCTTGTCGCCCTCCCGGGCAGCGTTCCGACGGATTGTTCCCCGACGGAACGCTGCCCGGGACAGCGCGCTGCCCAGCCGCGCTGCAGACCCGTGCCGACGTCGAACCCGCAGGAAGCCAGGAAGTACCTTTCCAGTACCTTCCCCGCCGGCACCAGGCCGGCGTGCATTCCCTTGGGCGCACTGGGCAATTGTAACCCGAAACGTCGCATCAGCGCCACACGCCGAGCCGCCCCGGCGCAGGCCCGCGCGCCTTCGGACACGCGCCGATGCAGCCGGCACGTGGGCCTGCCCACCCCTGTCAGGCGCCGAGATGCGCGCGAATCCGCTCCAGCACGGTCGGCCGGGGGAACAGCGCCAGCACCGCATCCACCGAAGGCGTATGCGCGCGCCCCGTGACCATGTGGCGCAACGGCATGGCCAATTGCGGCATCTTCAGCTTGTGCTCGCCCAGCAGTTGCCTGAGCGCCGCGGAGATCGACGCCGCGTCCCACTGCGCAAGGGCTTGCAGGCGCCCGACAAGTTCGCGCAGCGCCTCGCGAACCGCCGGCGTCAGCAGCGGTTGCAGCTCCTGTTCCTGCGGCTGCGGCTCGCCATAGAACATCTCGCACAACTCGGCGATCTCCAGCAGCGTGCCGGCCCGCTCCCGCAGCAGCCCTGCCGCCGCCTGCAGGTCCACCCCCTGCTCGTGCAATCCGAGTCGATCGAGGAAGGGGCGCAGTTGCTGCGCCAGTTGCGGCAGGGGCAGCGCGCGCAGGTACTGCGCGTTGATCCACTTGAGTTTCTCACCGTCGAACTGCGCCGCCGAGCGGCCCAGGTGGTCGAGATCGAACCATTGCACGAACTGTTCGCGGCTGAACACCTCGTCGTCGCCATGCGACCAGCCCAGTCGCGCCAGGTAATTGACCATGGCGTCGGCGAGGTAGCCCTCGTCGCGATACTGCAGCACGCTTTTCGCGCCGCTGCGCTTGGACAGCTTCTCGCCCTGCTCGTTGAGCACCGTCGGCAGGTGCGCGTACACCGGAGGCTCGCTGCCCAGCGCGCGGAAGATGTGGATCTGGCGCGGCGTGTTGTTGACGTGGTCGTCGCCACGGATCACATGGCTGATGCGCATGTCGATGTCGTCGACCACGACGCAGAAGTTGTAGGTCGGGGTCCCGTCCGGGCGTGCGATCACCAGATCGTCGAGTTCGGCGTTGTCGAAGCTGACCAGGCCCTTGACCCGATCCTGCCAGCTCACGCTGCCGTGCGCCGGGGTGCGAAATCGCAGCACCGGCTGCACCCCTTCGGGAACCGGCGGCAGCGCCTTGCCGGGCTCGGGGCGCCAGGTCCCGTCATAGCGGGGCTTGAGTCCGGCCGCCATCTGGCGCTCGCGCAGCGCGTCGAGTTCGGCGGTGCTCATGTAGCAGGGGTAGGCCTGGCCCGCCTCCACCAGCTGGCGCAGCACTTCCCGGTAGCGCGGCATGCGCTGCATCTGGTAGATCGGGCCTTCGTCGTAGTCCAGTCCCATCCACTGCATCGACTGCAGGATCACGTCGACTGCGGCCTGGGTCGATCGCTCGGTGTCGGTGTCCTCGATGCGCAGGATGAACTGGCCGCCGTGGTGGCGGGCGAAGGCCCAGGGATACAGCGCCGAGCGGATGTTGCCGAGATGGATGAAGCCGGTCGGGCTGGGGGCGAAGCGGGTGCGTGCGGGGGTCGTGTTCATGAAGACGTGGACGGCTCGCGGACGAGGAATGGACGCGCCGCGCCTGCCGGCGCGGCAACCGGCTCAGGCCATCGGCGCGAGCCCGCGCTCGAGGTCGGCCTGGATGTCCGGCATGTGCTCGAGGCCGACGCCGATGCGGATCAGGCCCTGCCCGATTCCGGCCGCCTCGCGCTGCTGCTCGCTCAGGCGCCCGTGCGAGGTGCTCGCCGGATGGGTGATGGTGGTGCGGGTGTCGCCGAAATTGGCGGTGATCGAGCACAGGCGCGTGGCGTCGATCAGCGCGAAGGCGCGCTGCCGCGCCTGCTGCGCATCGGCGGCCGCGACGTCGAAGGACAGCACGGCGCCGCCCTGCCCCGACTGCTGCCGCATCGCCAGCGCGTGCTGCGGGTGCGACACCAGGCCCGGGTAGTGCACGCGCGCAACCGCCGGATGCTGCTGCAGCCACAGCGCCAGTTCCAGCGCGCGGGCGCTTTGCGCGTGCACCCGCAGCGACAGCGTCTCCATGCCCTTGAGCACGACCCAGGCATTGAACGGCGACAGGCTGATCCCCGCACTGCGCTGCACCGGCAGCAGGCTGCCCTCGACGAGTTCGCGCGTGCCGCACAAGGCGCCGGCCAGCGTGCGCCCCTGGCCGTCGAGGAACTTGGTTCCCGAGTGCATGACGATGTCGGCGCCGAAGTCCGTCGGGCGCTGCAGCGCCGGGGAGCACAAGCAATTGTCGACCACCAGCAGCGCGCCGCAGTCGTGCGCCAGCTCGGCCAGCGCGGCCATGTCGCAGACCTCGGTCAGCGGGTTGCTCGGCGTCTCCGCGAACAGCAGACGCGTGCGTCCGGGGCGCAACGCCGTCTTCCACTCGGCGGTATCGGTCTGCGACACGAAGCTGGTCTCGACTCCGAACTTTCCGAACACGTCGCCGATCAGCTTGATGGTCGCGCCGAACACCGATCGCGAGCACACGACGTGGTCGCCGGCCTTCAGCAGGCCCAGCATCAGCAGCGTGATCGCGCCCATGCCGCTGGACGTCGCCAGGGCGCATTCGGTCCCCTCGAGCGCGGCCAGGCGCATTTCCATGGCGGCCACGGTGGGGTTGGAAAACCGCGAGTAGATGTAGCCCTCTTCGTCCCCGGCGAAACGCGCGGCGGCGCTTTGCGCGTCGGCCTGCACGAAACTGCTGGTGAGGAACAGCGCATCGCTGTGCTCGCCATAGGCCGTGCGCGGCGCCGACCTGCGCACCGCCAGGGTCTCGGGATGCCAGTCCTCGCCCGATGCACCCGTTGCACCCGGGTCGCGGGGCGGAAGTCCGGATGTCATGGCTGGGCCTCCTCCTGCGACTGCCCCTGCAGCGTCAGCATTCCGCCGCCGGGCGCGTCCTCGGCAGCGCCGCCGCGCGCACCGCGCAGCGCGGCATCGACGTCGCCGGTGACGTAGCAGCCGTCGAAGCACGAGGCCTCGAAGGTCCCGATGTCCTCGCGCACGCGGCGCACCGCGCGCTTCATCGCCTCCAGGTCCTGGTAGATCAGCGCATCGGCGCCGATGATGCGCCGCACCTCCTCGACGTCACGGCCGTGCGCGACCAGCTCGGCGGCGGTCGGCATGTCGATGCCGTACACGTTCGGATAGCGCACCGGCGGCGCCGCCGAGGCCAGGAAGACCTTGCGTGCGCCGGCCTCGCGCGCCATCTGCACGATCTCGCGCGAGGTCGTTCCGCGCACGATCGAATCGTCCACCAGCAGCACGTTGCGACCCTCGAATTCCTGCGCGATGGCATTGAGCTTCTGGCGCACCGAGCGCTTGCGCACCGCCTGTCCCGGCATGATGAAGGTGCGCCCGACGTAGCGGTTCTTCACGAAACCCTCGCGGTACGGGCGCCCCAGTTTCCACGCCAGCTGCATCGCCGACGGGCGGCTGGACTCGGGGATCGGGATCACCACGTCGATCTCGCTGGGCGGCATCACCGAGATCACCCGCTGCGCCAGGGTCTCGCCCATGTTCAGGCGCGCCTGGTACACCGAAATGCCATCGAGCACCGAATCGGGACGCGCCAGGTACACGAACTCGAAGATGCAGGGGTTCAGACGCGGGCTTTCGGCGCATTGCTCGAAGCGCGTGCCGCCCTGCAGGTCGACATAGACGGCCTCGCCCGGCGCGATGTCGCGCAGCAGGCGAAAGCCGTTGCCTTCCAGCGCCACGGATTCGCTGGCCACCATCACGCCGTCGGTGTCGCTGCTGCCGATGCACAGCGGCCGGATGCCGTAGGGATCGCGGAAGGCGAGCAGGCCGTGCCCGGCGATCAGTACCACCACCGCGTAGGAACCACGCACGCGCCGATGCACGCCGCGCACCGCGCGGAACAGGTCCTCGGGCTGCAGCGGCAGCCCGTCGGAGACCAGGTCGAGTTCGCGCGCCAGCACGTTGAGCAACACCTCGGAGTCCGACTCCGTGTTGATGTGGCGGTGGTCGGTCGAGCTGAGTTCGCTGCGCAGCGCTTCCGTGTTGGTCAGGTTGCCGTTGTGCGCCAGCGCGAGTCCGAAGGGCGCGTTGACGTAGAAGGGCTGGGCCTCCTCCTCGCTGTCGGCGCTGCCGGCGGTCGGGTAGCGCACCTGGCCGAGGCCGTAGTCGCCCGGCAGCGCGCGCATGTTGCGGGTGCGGAACACGTCGCGCACCATTCCGCGCGACTTCTGCATGTAGAGCTTGCCGCCCTGCCCGGTGACGATCCCCGCGGCGTCCTGGCCGCGGTGCTGCAACAACAGCAGCGCGTCGTAAATCATCTGATTCACGGGCTGCTTCGAGACCACGCCGACGACACCACACATGATTCGACTACTCCAGGGACAGGCGGACGGAGGGATTCGCGGCGATCAGTGCGCCACGGCAAAGGGGGACGCCGAGACAGGGGACGCCGGGACGGCCTCGCGCAGCGGCAGCAGCGGCGCCACGCGGGCGGCAGCGGCGGAAGCCAGCGGCGCCAGCAGCGAACCCTTCCACAGTTCGCTCTGCGGCAATTGGGTGTACGCGGCGACGACCGCCAGCAGCACGATGACCAGCGCGCCGCGCAGCACGCCGAATACCGCCCCGAGACTGCGATCGAGCATGCCCAGTCCGCTCGAGCGCAGCAGCAGGCGCGCCAGCGTGGCCAGCACGCCGGCGCCCAGCAGCACCAGCACGAAACAAGCGACCCACGCCAGCGCCTCGCGCAATTGCGGCTGCGCGACCATCTGCAGCAGCCGGTCGCCCAGACGGGTCGCATACAGGCGCGCCAGCACGAAGGCGGCGAACCAGCCGCCCAGCGCGATCACCTCGTAGGCCGCGCCGCGCAGCAGTCCGACCAGCGCCGACAACAACAAGCCGGCGAGCAGCAGCCAGTCGAGGATGTTCACAGCCCGAGCACCGCGGCCTGGATTCCCAGACCCTCGATGCGCCTGAGCGCCTGTTCGGCCTGGCTGCGCGACGCGAACGGGCCGACGCGCACACGCACGCGCTTGCCGGCGCGGGTATCGATGACCTGTGTATAGGTTTTCAGCCCGGCCGCCTCGATCCTGCGCCGAACCTCTTGCGCCGATTTCGCATCGGCATAGGCCCCTGCCTGCACGACGAAACGCGCGCCGGGCGCGGTCGCGCGCTCGGCCTGCGCTGCGGAGATCTGCGACGGCGCCTTGTCTTCCAGGGCCGCCAGTGCCTGCCGAGCCGACTCGACGCGTCGAGGCGCGGGCCCGGCCTGCGTCGGCTGCGGCTGCGGCTGCGGCTGCGGCTGCGGCTGCGGCTGCGGCTGCGGCTGCGGCTGCGGCTGTGGCTGCGGCTGGGGACGCGGTTGCGGTACCGGTGCCGGCGCAGTGGTGCCCGCGGCGGGCTGCGCGGCCTGCACCACTGCCGCGGGCGGCGCCGAGGCCGCCGGCCGCGCCACCGAACTGGCCTGGTTCTGCGGCGGGATCACGAGGGCGATGTTCGAGGCCACGGGCTTGGGCTGGGTCTCGAAAATCAGCGGAAACACGACGACGCCGGTCAGCACCAGCGCGACGGCGCCGATCAGGCGCCTGCGCGCACGCAGGCGCAACACGTCCTCGCTTTGCGCCTGTTGCACGGCCGCAGCGCTGCGGGAGCCTTGCTTGGCACGCTTTCCAGGCAGTTTCATGGCTTTCGACGGTTGGACGGGCCGGCGCCCGGTGCACGCCCGGCCCGCGGGAACTTGCGGGACTGGTCAGGCCGCCGGGGAGCCGGCCTGCCGCGCACCGCCGTCCCGGCCATGCGCGGCGCGGTGCGCGAGCACGTCGCCGACCGTGAAGAAGGAACCGAAAACCACAATTCTATCGGTGGCCTCGACCCGCGACAGCGCATGCTGCAACGCCTCGTGCGGCGACGCGTGGCAGCTTGCCGGCACCTCGGGTCCGAGGAGCTCGCGCAAGGCCTGCGCGGTCGCCGCTCGCGGCGTCGCCAGATCGCACAGGTGCCACGCCTGCACCAGCGGCGCGATGGCGGCGATCATTCCCGGCAGGTCCTTGTCGGCCATCGCTCCGAAGACCGCGTGAGTATGAGGGGAATACCCCATCGCATCCAGGCTTTCGGCCAGCACCGTCACGGCTTCCGGGTTGTGCGCGACGTCCAGCACCACCGCCGGCTGCCCCGGCAGCACCTGGAAGCGGCCCGGCAGTTCGGCCTGCGCCAGTCCCATGCGGATGTCCTGCGCGCTCACCGGCAGGCGTTCGCGCAAGGCCTCCAGCGCCGCCAGCGCGGCACTGGCGTTGCGCAACTGGCGCACGCCGCGCATCGTCGGATAGGCCAGCCCCGGGAGACGGCGCGTGACGCCGAGGTAATCCCACTGCTGGCGGTCGGCGCTGCTCCAGCCGAACTCGTGGCCGACTCGCCACAGGCGTGCGCCGATGCGCTGCGCATGCTCCAGCAGGCTGCGCGGAGGGTCCGGATCGGCCACCACCGCGACGCGCCCGGCGCGGAAGATCCCCGCCTTCTCGAAACCGATGGCCTCGCGGTCGCCGCCGAGGAACTCGACATGGTCCAGCGCCACCCCGGTGACCACCGAGCAGTCGGCGTCGATCAGGTTGACCGCGTCCAGCCGGCCGCCCATGCCGACTTCCAGCACCACCGCGTCCAGCCCCGCGCCGCCGAGCAGTCGCAGGATGGCCAGCGTGGTGAATTCGAAATAGGTCAGCGCAACCGGCGGCTGCAGGCTGCTGCGGGCCTGCTCCACCGCCAGCATGTGTTCGGGCAGCTGGCTCGCCCGCACCGGCTGTCCCCCGATGCGGCAGCGTTCCTCGAACTCCACCAGGTGCGGCGAGCCGTACACGCCGACGCGGTAGCCGGCGGCCAGCAGCACATGCTCGATGAACGCGCAGGTGGAACCCTTGCCGTTGGTCCCGCCGACCGTGAACACCGCGCAGTCCAGGCGCAGGCCCATCGCCTCGCGCACGCGCTGCACACGTTGCAGGCCGAGCTCGATGGCCTGCGCATGCAGGCGCTGCGCGTGCTCCAGCCATTGCGCCAGGCTCCAGCCCTGCATCGCGACGGCCGGCGCGCCCCCCTGCTGCGCCACCGCGGATTCAGCCGACAACGGCATCTGCGGGCTGACGCTGCAGCAGCGCGAGCAGGTGCGCCAGTTCGGTGCGCAGCTCGCGGCGGTCGACGATGCGGTCGATCGCGCCCTTTTGCAGCAGGAATTCGGAACGCTGGAAGCCTTCCGGCAGCTTCTCGCGCACGGTGTTCTCGATCACCCGCGGCCCGGCGAAGCCGATCAGCGCCTTCGGCTCGGCCAGCACGACGTCGCCGACGAAGGCGAACGAGGCCGAGACACCTCCCATCGTCGGGTCGGTGAGCACGCTGATGTACGGGATGCGAGCCGCTGCCAGACGCGCCAGCGCGGCGTTGGTCTTGGCCATCTGCATCAGGCTGAGCAAGCCTTCCTGCATGCGCGCGCCGCCGGTGGCGGTGAAGCACAGGAACGGAACCTTCTGCTCCAGCGCGGTGTCGACTCCGCGCACGAAGCGCTCGCCGACCACCGAGCCCATCGAGCCGCCCATGAACTCGAACTCGAAGCAGGCCACGACCACCGCGACGCTCTGGATCGCGCCTCCCACGACCACCAGCGCGTCGGTTTCCTGGGTGGTTTCCAGCGCTTCGCGCAGGCGTTCGGGGTACTTGCGACTGTCCTTGAACTTCAGCGCGTCGGTGGGCAGCACCTCCTGGCCGATCTCGTATCGCCCCTCGCCGTCGAGCAGCGCGTCGAGACGCTGGCGGGCACCGATGCGCATGTGGTGCGCGCACTTCGGGCACACGTACTGGTTCTGTTCCAGGTCGGTCTTGTACAGCACGGTCTCGCAGGCCGGGCACTTCAGCCACAGGCCCTCGGGCATCTGGCGCCGACTGCCGGCCTCGCTGGGCTGGATCTTCGGCGGAAGCAGTTTCTCGAGCCAACTCATCGCAGGTCCTCCTCGCAGATCAGGCGTTGACCGCGGCTGCGGCGCGGTCCATGGCCTGGCGCACGTCGCGCAGGAAATCGCAGGCGGCGGGAAGCGCCGCGTCGCCGGGGTTGCTCTCCATCAGCTCGATGATGCGCGAGCCGATGATCACCGCGTCGGCACAGCCGGCCAGGGCCGCCGCTCCGGCCGCGTCGCGCACCCCGAAACCCACCGCCAGCGGCAGTCGCACGTGGCGACGCAGCTCGTGCACGCGCCGCGCCACGTCCTGCACGTCCAGGTGCGCGGCGCCGGTGACCCCCTTCAGGGATACGTAGTAGACGTAGCCGCCGGCGATGGAATCCACCTGCGCCATGCGCGCGGCGGTGGAGGTGGGGGCGAGCAGGAAGATCGGGTCGATTCCGGCATCGCGCAGGCGCGCCGCGAATTCGGCGGACTCCTCGGGCGGATAGTCGACGACCAGCACGCCGTCGACCCCGCTGGACGCGCATTCGCGCACGAAGGCCTCGACGCCGAAGCGCTCGACCGGATTCGCGTAGCCCATCAGCACCAGCGGGGTGTCGGCATCGCCGGCGCGGAACTCGCGCGCCCACTGCAGCACCTGGCGCAGGCTGACCTGGCGTGCCAGCGCGCGTTCGTTGGCGCGCTGGATCACCGGGCCGTCGGCCATCGGGTCGGAGAACGGCACCCCCAGCTCGATCATGTCGGCGCCGGCCTCGACCAGCGCGTGCAGCAGCCGCACGGTGCCGTCGGGCGCCGGATCTCCGGCGGTGACATAGGGAATCAGCGCCTTGCGGCCTTGCGGCGCCAGGCGTGCGAAAGTCGACGCGATACGGCTCATGCCCCGGCCCTCCCCGCGGCGCCCGCCGGCCCATGCGCCGCGTCGCCGGCCGCCTTGCACGAGGGGCGGCAGTAGAACTCGGCGCGGCTGATGTCGGCGATGTTGCCGATGTCCTTGTCGCCGCGCCCGGACAGGTTCACCAGCAGGATCTGGTCGCCGCGCATGCCCGGGGCCATCTTCATCGCCTGCGCCAGCGCGTGGCTGGACTCCAGCGCCGGAATGATGCCCTCGGTGCGGCACAGCCGGTGGAAGGCCTCCAGCGCCTCGGAGTCCGTCACCGCGACGTACTCGGCACGCCCGCTGTCCTTGAGCCACGCGTGCTCCGGGCCGACACCGGGGTAGTCGAGGCCGGCCGACACCGAGTGGGTCTCGGCGATCTGCCCGGCCTCGTCCTGCAGCACGTAGGTGCGGTTGCCGTGCAGCACCCCGGGCACGCCGGCGCCCAGCGAGGCGGCATGGCGGCCGCTGGCCAGACCCTCGCCGCCGGCCTCGACGCCGATCAGGCGCACCTGCGCGTGCTCGATGTACGGGTAGAAGATGCCCATCGCATTGCTGCCACCGCCGACGCAGGCCAGCACGACGTCGGGCTGGCGTCCGGTCATCTCGGGCATCTGCACCAGGCATTCGTCGCCGATCACGCGCTGGAAGTCGCGCACCATCATCGGGTACGGGTGGGGGCCGGCGACGGTGCCGATGATGTAGAAGGTGTCCTCGACATGGGTGACCCAGTCGCGCAGCGCCTCGTTCAGCGCGTCCTTCAGGGTCTTCGAGCCGCTGTGCACCGGCACCACCTCGGCGCCCAGCAGGTGCATGCGGTAGACGTTGGGCGACTGGCGCTTGACGTCCTCGGCTCCCATGTACACCACGCACTGCATGCCGTAGCGCGCGGCGACGGTGGCGCTGGCCACGCCGTGCTGGCCGGCGCCGGTCTCGGCGATCACGCGCCGCTTGCCCATGCGCTGCGCCAGCATCGCCTGGCCGATGGTGTTGTTGATCTTGTGCGCGCCGGTGTGGTTGAGGTCCTCGCGCTTGAGGTAGATCTGCGCACCGCCGAGTTCGCGGCTCAGCCTGGCGGCGTGGTAGATCGGGCTGGGGCGCCCGACGAAATGCTTGAGTTCGCTGCGGAACTCGGCCTGGAACTCGGGGTCGACGCGGTAGCGCGCGTAGGCGTCCCGCAGTTCGTCCAGGGCCTTGAACAGGGTTTCGGCGACGAAACTGCCGCCGTAGGGCCCGAAATGGCCCTGCGCATCGGGAAGGTCGTACTGGAGCATCGTGGATTCGGCGAGGATGGACTGGCGATCGGTTCGACGGGGGAAACCCGCGGGTGGCGTCCGGTTCAGCGCGCGGTGCCCGCTGCCGGGCAGTCCTGCTGCGCCTCGGAGTCGGCGGCACGCACCGCGGCGACGAAAGCCTGCATCGCCGCCGCGTCCTTCACGCCCCTGGAGCGCTCGACGCCCGACGAGACGTCAACCGCCCACGGGCGCACGCGCGCGACCGCCCGAGCCACATTTGCGGCACGCAACCCACCAGACAAAACGATGGGACAGCCGACGTCTGCTGGAATCAGTGACCAATCGAAAACCTCTCCACCGCCGCCGAAGCCTTCGACGAAGGCATCCAGCAGCAGACCACGCAGCAAGCCATGCGCCTGCGCGTAACGGGCCTTCAAGTCTAGCAAATCCAGTCCGGGCCGCATGCGCACCGCGCGCAGGTACGGGTAGTCGTAGGCCTCGCACTGCTGCGGGGTCTCATCGCCGTGGAACTGCAGCAGCGACGGGCGCAGGCGCTCGATCACCTCGTGCACCCGACGCGGCTCGGCATTGACGAACAGCGCCACCGTGCCGACCAGCGGCGGCAGCGCGGCGGCGATCTCGCAGGCCTGCGCCAGTTCCACCGCGCGCGAGCTCGGCGGGTAGAACACCAGGCCGATGGCGTCGGCCCCCGCATGCGCGGCGGCGAGCGCGTCCTCGACGCGGGTGATGCCGCAGATCTTGATACGGGTTCGATGCATGCCGGACATCGCGTGGAACGCGTTGGGCGCGCGAAGCGCATTGGGAACTCGCGGCTCGGCGCCAAGCGCCCGCCGGCCTCAGGCCAGCAGCAGCGGAAGTTCGCGCGCAGGCTCCGGGACCGCCCATTGTGCCGCATAGACGGGACCGGCGAAATACAGCCCGTCGGGCATGAAGGTCGGCGCCGCCAGGCTGCGCCGACCCGAGCGCAACACCTGCTCGATCCAACGTGCATCCCGGCTGCCGCTTCCCACCGCGAGCAGGCATCCGACGATATTGCGCACCATGTGGTGCAGGAAGGCGTCGGCGTGGAAGTCGAAACTCCAGGTGCGCGAATCGTCCAGCTGCTCGATGTCGAGGGCGTGCAAGGTCTTGTGCGGGCTGCGCGCCTGGCAGGAACTGGCCCGGAAGGCCGAGAAATCGTGGCTGCCCAGCAGGTACGTGGCGGCCTCGCGCATGGCCTGCGCATCCAGCGCGTGATGGGTCCAGCCGACCAGGCCGTGCAGCAGCGCCGGGCGCACCGGGTGCTGCAGCAGCAGGTAGCGATAGCGCCGGGACTGCGCGCTGTTGCGGGCATGGAACTGCGCGCCGGGCTCGCGCGACCACATCACCGAGATGTCCGGGGGCAGGAAGGTGTTGAGCCCGCGCACCCACGACTGCGCGCTGCGTCGCACCGGGGCGTCGAAATGCACCACCTGCTGCAACGCGTGCACGCCGGCGTCGGTACGCCCGGCGCACACCACGCGCACCGGACTGCCGCAGAACTCGCGCAGGGCATGCTCCAGCCGATCCTGCACCGTGGCGCCGCCCGGCTGGCTCTGCCAGCCCCGGTAGGCGCAGCCGCGGTAGCTCAGCCCCAGCGCGATGCGCATGCGCGCGATGTCCGCATCAGGCCTCGCCGCCGAGATCCGCAAGCATCTTCTGCGCCTGGGCGCGCGTCTCGCCGTCGCTCTCGGCGATGATTTCCTGCAGCAGGTGGCGCGCGGTGTCGAGGTCGCCCATGCTGCGGCATTCCTCGACCAGCGCCAGTCGCGTGTCCAGGCCCTGCGCCGCAGTCGCGGGTTCGGAACTCTTCGCCTCCACGATACCCGGCTCGGCCGCCTTGGGCTCGGCTTCGGGCGACTGCAGGCCCAGCCCGCCGAGGTCGAACTCCAGCGGCGCAGGCTCCGCCGGGGTCGTCGACTCCACCGGCGCCTGGCCGGCCGGCTCCTGCGGCAGGCTCAGCGCCGACAGGTCGAAGTCCAGGCCCATGTCCTGCGCATCCCCCGACGCGGCAGGCTGCGTCGTCGCGGGGCTGCCGAGATCGAGCGGCAGGTCGAGGGCGTTGTCCGGCCGCGCCGCCTCGCCGGCGCCGGACAGGGTCGGCAGACCCGCCAGGAGTTCGGTCGGCGGCACCGTGCTGGAGCCGACGCCCATCGAGGACTGCGCCTCGCTGGCATCGAAATCCGGCGCGGTCATGGTGGTCGGCGCCGACCCCAGCACCGGCGGCTGGGTGTTGTGGTACAGCGGGTTGGCCATGTCCAGGTTGCGCCCGAGCTCCTGCGCCTTCTTCCAATCCTCCCCGGTGCCGTCGGTGCGCGTGAACAGTTCGGCCGCGGTCAGCTCGAAGGAGCGCACGTCCTTGCGCTTGGCGTAGATCTCCAGCAGTTTGAGCCGCGCCGCGTTGCGCTCCGGATGGTTCTTCAGCGCTTCCTTGAGGATTTCCTCGGCCTGCAGGTCGCGGCCGTAGGCCAGGTACACGTCGGCCTCGGCCACCGGGTCGACGTCGATGCTCTCGACCTGGCTGGGCGAGTACTGCATCGACGAACCCAGCGTGCTGTTGTGGGTGTCGACCCGCTCGCCGCCGCTGGCGCCGAAGAAACTGTCGGTGCCGCCCATGCGGCTGTCGAACACCGAGGACTGGCCGCTGCCGGAGCCGCGCCGGCGGCGCAGCAGCGCCCAGCCGGCCAGCAGCAGGCCGATCAGCAGTCCGGCCGGCGCCAGCAGCGGATTGGCCCGCAGTCCGCCGAGCAGCCCCTCGCCGGGCGACGCCCCGTGCGGTGCCGGATGCGGCGCCGGCGCCTTGGGCGCGGCGGGCTTGGCCGGCTGGACCGGGGCCGCCGGCCTGGCCGGGGCCGAGGCCTTCAGAGGTACCGAGGCCCTGGCCGGCGCAGCCGACGCGGCGGCCGAGGCCGCCTGCGCGGGCGCGCTGGCGGCTTGCGCCTGGCTTGCCGCCGCGGAAGCCCCCGTGTGCGGCATGGAAGCCGCAGGCGCGGCCGCCACCGTCGGCGCCTGCTGCGGCGCCGGACGCATCTCGCGTGCCGCGGCGCTGGCGCTGGCGGCCAGCTTGGCCAGCGCAGCCACATCGGCCTTGGCCTCGGCCAGCTTCTGCGCCAGCGCTTCGGCCTGCTTCTGCGCGGCGACCCATGTCGCTTCGGCCTCCTGGCCCGGGGCCAGCACGCCGGCCTGGCTCAGACGCAGCTGCGACTGCGGCGCGGAGGCGCCCTGGCCGGGCTCGTTGATCCGGGCCTGCACGCTGCCGTGCATGCTGCGCGCGTTGCCCCCGGCAGCAGTCGGGCTGAGCTCGGCCAGCCGGCGCCGGTAGGCCCCGAAATCGCCGCTGTGCGCGACGATCAGCTCATGCGCCTGGGCAGCGCTGACCTGCTCGGCCTGCCGCGCCGACGGCACGTGCAGCACGGCGCCCGCACGCAACAGATTGACGTTGCCGTGGATGAAGGCACCCTGGTTGGCGCTGTAAAGCGCGGCCAGCATCTGGTCCAGCGAGACCGCCCCGCCGGAATAGGAACGGGCGATCGAGAACAGGGTATCGCCGCGCTGCACCGTGTAGGACGAAGCCGAGCGAGCCGCCTGCGGCATCGGCGACGGCAGCGAACCCTGCACCGCGCGCGCCACGGGCGCCGCTGCCTGCGGCGCGATCTGCGCCACGCCGGGCTCGTGGAAGCCCGGCGGGTCGAGCAGCAGCGTGTAGTCGCGGGTGATCTCGCCGTGCGACCAGTAGGCGCGCAGCAGCAGGTCGACGAAGGGCTCATGCGTCGGGCGCGTGCCGCTCAGGTGCAGATAGGCACGGCCGCGGGCATCGTGGCGCAGCGTGACCGTCGCGCCCAGCAACGCGTCGCTGAAATCGAGCTTGCGCGCTGCGTAGGCCGAATCCGGCGCGATCCCGACCTTCAGCGACTGCGCCTCGTCGGGGTTGATCTGGGTGATCTCGATGTCCGCGCTCAGCGGCTGGCCCAGCGCCGACAGCACGACCACGTGCCCGAGCCCGAAGGCCCCGGCCAGCGGCACGGCCCCCGGCAGCGCCGCCAGACAAGCCACCCCCACTGCTTGACGCCATTTGGCCACGTTGCTTCCCCTGATCTGCATGCTTGCCCGGCTATGCGTGCGACCCGCCCGCAGGCTCATCCATCGCTTGAATGCACGCCCCCATCCCCTTGATTGCACACTGTGTGGCAGGGGTTTCGCATGGGATAGTAACCAATCACCTCCGCCAAAGCGGCAGGATTGCGCATCGAACACCCGCGCGGCGTGGCGTACGCGCAAAGCGCGCCCCCCGCGTCGCGCCCGCCCGCAGGGAGTGGATCAGGCCTGCAACACGATGCGCAACATGCGCCGCAGCGGCTCGGCGGCGCCCCACAACAGCTGGTCGCCGACCGTGAAAGCACTCAGGTATTGCGGGCCCATGGCCATCTTGCGCAGGCGCCCGACCGGGATCGAAAGCGTGCCGGTGACAGCCACCGGGGTCAGCTCGCGCATGCTGGCCTCGCGGGTGTTCGGAACCACCTTGACCCACTCGTTGTCGGCGGCGATCAGCGCCTCGATCTCGGTCAGAGGCACGTCGCGGCGCAGCTTGAAGCTCAGCGCCTGGCTGTGGCAGCGCATCGCGCCGATGCGCACGCACAGCCCATCGACCGGGACCGCTTGCGCGTTGCCGAGGATCTTGTTGGTCTCCGCGCCACCCTTCCATTCCTCGCGCGACATGCCGTTGCCCAGATCCTTGTCGATCCACGGGATCAGGCTGCCGGCCAGCGGCACCTCGAAGTGGCGCGTCGCCTCGGCGGGCAGCGCGCGCTGGGTGTCGATGACCCCGCGGTCGATGTCCAGGATCGCAGACGCGGGATCGTCGAGCAGGGGGCGCACGGCGCCATTCAGCGTGCCGAACTGGGTCAGCAACTCGCGCATGTGCTGGGCGCCGCCGCCCGAGGCGGCCTGGTAGGTCATGCTGCTCATCCACTCGACCAGCCCGGCCTTGAACAGCGCGCCGACCCCCATCAGCATGCAGCTGACGGTGCAGTTGCCGCCGATCCAGTTGCGCCCGCCACGGGCCAGCGCGGCGTCGATCACCGGGCGGTTCACCGGGTCGAGCACGATGACGGAGTCGTCGCGCATGCGCAGCGTCGACGCGGCGTCGATCCAGTGCCCGCGCCAGCCGGTGGCGCGCAACGGATCGAACATCGCGTTGGTGTAGTCGCCGCCCTGCGCCGTCACGATGATGTTGCAACTACGCAACGCATCGAGGTCATTCGCGTCGAGCAGCGTGGAGCCATCGGGGGCCTTGCCCCCTGCGTTGCTGGTGGAAAAGTATGCCGCCTCGATCAGCTCGAGGTCTCCTTCGGCCCGCATGCGCTGCATCAGCACCGAACCCACCATCCCACGCCAGCCCACCAGGCCGACCCGCTGCTTCGCCATGTTCTCGCTTCCGTTGATGATGTCCAGGATCCCGGCCGCGCCTTCAGCCCAGCGCTGCCACCCCCGCGTCACCCATCT
>JAJYTY010000320.1 GCA_021792835.1 Pseudomonadota bacterium | reverse complement strand
GTAGCGCGCCGGGCGCAGGCCGTTGCGGTCCAGCGTGGCACCGATCTGGCGTCCGTCGGTGAAGGCGATGGCCGCCGGGCCGTCCCACGGCTCCATCATCGCCGCGTGGTATTCGTAGAAGGCGCGGCGGCGCTCGTCCATCAGCGCGTGCTGCTCCCACGCCTCCGGGATCATCATCATCATCGCGTGCGACAACGGGTAGCCGGCCATCACCAGCAGTTCCAGGCAGTTGTCGAAGCTCGCGGTGTCGCTCTGCCCCGGATAGATCAGCGGCCACAGCTTGCGCAGTTCGTCGCCCAGCACCGGCGAGCTGACCGCCCCCTCGCGCGCGCGCATCCAGTTGTAGTTGCCCTTGACGGTGTTGATCTCGCCGTTGTGCGCCACCATGCGGTAGGGGTGCGCCAGCGGCCACTCGGGGAAGGTGTTGGTGGAAAAGCGCTGATGCACCAGCGCCAGCGCCGACACCACGCGCACGTCCTGCAGGTCACGGTAGTACTCGCCGACCTGGTCGGCCAGCAGCAGGCCCTTGTAGACCACGGTGCGCGCCGACATCGACGGCACGAAGTACTCGCGCCCATGGCGCAGGTTCAGGCGCTGGATGGCGTGGCTGGCCACGCGGCGGATCACGAACAGCTTGCGCTCGAGCGCGTCGGTGACCATCACGTCGGGGCCGCGCCCGATGAAGATCTGGCGGATCACCGGCTCCTTGGCGCGCACCGCGGGGGACATCGGCATGTCGCGGTCCACCGGCACGTCGCGCCAGCCCAGCACCTGCTGCCCCTCGGCGCGCACCGCGCGCTCGATCTCCTGCTCGCAGGCCAGGCGCGACGCGGACTCGCGCGGCAGGAAGATCATGCCCACGCCGTATTCGCCGGGAGGCGGCAGTTCGATGTCCTGCGCGGCCATCTCGGCGCGGTAGAAGGCATCCGGAATCTGCAGCAGGATGCCCGCGCCGTCGCCCATCAGCTTGTCGGCCCCGACCGCTCCGCGGTGGTCCAGGTTCTTCAGGATCAGCAGCCCGTTGCGCACGATGTCGTGCGACTTGCGACCCTTGATGTGCGCCACGAAGCCCACCCCGCAGGCGTCGTGTTCCTGGCTGGGCTGGTACAGGCCATGCCGGGCCAGTGCCTGGATCTCGAATTGCTCGGGCTGCTGCTGCATGGTCGGCTCCACGGGGAAAACACAGGGGAGCGAGCAATTTACTGCAATGCGGCAAACCCGGCAACTTTTATTTACCTATTGTGTCCCCATTTTCCGGGCCGGTTGCGGCTTGATCCAAATCAATTGGGGACATATAGGATGGAGGCCTTGCCACACTGGGCCTTCCACGCGCACGAGGCCGCAAGCTGCGCCCGAGTTGCTGCTCCGCCCACTGCAGGTAGACGGCATCGCCGAGGGCCGTCGAGCCGCGCACCGCGCGGCTCAGCTCACTCCAATGCTGCATTGCAAGATCGCCGGCCAGCAGTTGGGCATAGGCCGCTTCGCGGGCATAGGGTGTGTTGCCGAGTTCCCAGTAGGGCTGCGCCTCGCGCAACCACGCGCAGGGCTGGCGCCCGGTGTGGTGCGCCAGACTGCTCCACGGCCAGCCAGTCGCATCCGTCGCGGCGTCGTCGAGTTGCGGGGCCAGGTCCACCGCGCACAGTGCCGCCAGCAGCCACGGGCGCTGTTGCAGCAGCGCGCTGCGAAAACGCCCCTGCCAAAGCCCGGCGCCCTGGCCGCGGCGACGGCTGGCGCAACGCGCCAGGGTCTGCAGCAGCGCCGACATGCCGGTGCAGTCGGCCGGGGTCAGCACCAGCCACACCGCCTGCGGCAGCAGCGCGTAGCCGTGTACCTGCACGGCATGGCGCTGTGCAGTCTGCGCCAGGCGCGAAAGGTAGTCCTGGTAGTCGGCGGCGTCGGCGAACACGACGGAATTCGCACGCTGCAGCACCAGATGCGCCTGGCCCGCAAGACAGAGTCGGGCATGACGGGCCATGGCGCAATTGTGCTCCGCGCGCAGGCGCCGGCCCAGTCCTGCGACCCTGCGGATAACCCTTGCCGGCGCCCGCCCGTCGAGCCTTGGCGGCCCGGCTCGCGGCCTCAGGGCTGTGCCAGCGCCGCGGTGCGCCGCAGACGCAGCGCCGACTCGACGATCTCGCGCCCCTGGCGCACGGCCTGCCCGGGGTCGCCCGCCCCCACCACGGCGCCGATCACCGCCACGCCGTCCACGCCGCATGGCATCGCCGCGGCAGCCCGCTCGAGACTGATGCCCCCGATGGCGACCACGGGATAGCGGGGCTTGCAGCGCGCGGTCCACGCGCGCAGCCGTGACAGCCCGAGCGGCGCGTGCTCGAGCTGCTTGGTGCTGGTCGGCCACACCGGGCCCAGCGCGATGTAGCTCGGTCGCAACGCGTGGGCACGAGCCATCTCGGCCGGGTTGTGAGCACTCACACCCAGGCGCAGCCCGGCCTCGCGCAGGGCCCGCAACTGCGCCGCGGCGAGATCCAGATCCTCCTGGCCCAGATGCACGCCGTAAGCCCCTGCATCCAGGGCCTCGCGCCAGTGGTCGTTGACGAACAGCTGCGCGCCGCGCGCACGCGCGGCATCGGCGGCGGCGCGCACCTGCGCGCGCAACAGATCGG
>JAJYTY010000071.1 GCA_021792835.1 Pseudomonadota bacterium | reverse complement strand
GCGCCGCGGGAGTCACCGCCAGGCTGCCGTTGACATATGTGATGTTGTAGTTGCTGGCCACGAAGCCCGCGCCGCTGGCGTTGGCGATCGTGATCACGTACGGACTTCCCGCCACCGCCGCGTTGGCCGCCGCTCCGTTGCTGGACAAGCTCGCCGAGGTCAGCGTCTGGTTGTTCACCAGCCCCGTCGACGTCACGTCGCTGATCGTGAAGTTGAAGGTCTGGCCGTAGACCTTGGTCTGGTTGCTCGCCGTGATGGTCAGCGCCGCCGGCGTCACGCTCAGGCTGCCGTTGACGTAGCTGATGTTGTAGTTGGTGGCGGCGAACCCGTTGCTGCCCGCCAGGTTCGACACCGTGATCGCGTACGGGCTTGCCGCCACCGCCGCGTTGGCTGCGGCTCCGTTGCTGGACAAGCTCGCCGAGGTCAGCGTCTGGTTGTTCACCAGCCCCGTCGACGCCACGTCGCTGATCGTGAAGTTGAAAGTCTGGCCGTAGACCTTGCTCTGGCTGGCCACCGTCAGCGTCAGCGGCGCGGGAGTCACGCTCAGGCTGCCGTTGACGTAGCTGATGTTGTAGTTGGCGGCCACGAAGCCGTTGCCGCCGCTGGCGTTGGCGATCGTGATCGCGTACGGACTTCCCGCCACCGCCGCGTTGGCCGCCGCTCCGTTGCTGGACAAGCTCGCCGACGTCAGCGTCTGGTTGTTCACCAGGCCGCTGTCGGTGAACTCGGTGCCGTTGAACGTGAAGGTCTGCCCATAGACCTTGCTCTGGTTGCTCGCCGTGACGGTCAGCGGCGCAGGGTCGATGGTCACCGGTGCGGTACTGGCGTTCAGGGTCGGCAACTGGTAGTTGGAAGCCAGCCCGCCCGACGACGCGGTGGCGCCGCTCTGGTTGAGCAGCGTGATCGCCACGATGGAGTTGTTGCCGTTGTCGGCAACGTTGCTGCTGGCGGCGCTGGCATTGGTGTAGCCCAGCGTCTCTCCGGACACCAGGTTGCCGATGTGCACCGCCGTCAGGGTCGTGCAGCCGGTATAGGTCTGCGTATCGCTGAGCGTGACCACGCGTGGGGTGATGTTCGCACTGGCCGTCGGCTGCACCAGCGTGTAGTCGCCTGCATCGGCTCCGCTGATCGTGTCGTTCATCAGCAGCGCGATGCCGTTGCCGGCGTTCTTGCTGCTGAAATTTCCGCTGACGCACAGCGTGACCACGTCGGTCCCGTTCGGCCCGCTGAGCACGCCGCTGAGGCTGCCCAGGCTGGTGAACGTGGCACTGGTCGTGCCGTCATACACTTTGGCGGCCGCCGCGGTTCCGCATACGCTCAAGGTTGCCGGAAGCACCGTGATGGTGCTGTTGCCGTAGCTGCCCTGCGTGTAGCCCAGCAGGTTCCCGGATCCCGCTCCATTGACCGTGACCGCGTGGTTGCCCGCCGCCAGGTAGCCGGCCGTCGACACCGGGCCGCCGACGCTGACTCCGGTGGCATTGGCACTGCCGAAGATCTGCGCCAGGGTGTCGCCGTTGACCGTGCTGACGTTGATCGGCGCCAGCGTGGTGCCGTAGTTGATCTGCGAGGGCACGTTGAAGCTGAGCACCGGCGCTTCGCGATACACCGCGTACAGCCCGTCGCTCAGCGGCGCGGCCGTGGTGTTGTAATGGGATACCGTCAGGTTGCTGTCGTAGCGGAATCGTCCCGAACCCGCGCCGACCAGGCTGGTCAGCCCCGTGCTGCCGTTCACCCCTCCGGAATAGATCACCGCGACCCCGCCGTTGCCGGCGGCCACGCTCGCGCCGTTGGCCACCGTGACGTTCAGGGTGGTGTTGCCGGGCGCCAGGTCGTAGCCGGACGCCAGTTCGAGCGCAGGCGAGGCCGCGGAGTTGGACGTGTCGCTGGTGACGACATGTCCGGCGATTTGCATCGACCCGGCGGCGAGCGCGTCGATCACGCCGGACGCGGAGATGTCGTCCAGGGTCATCGAGGTGGAACTCAGGCCGTCGATGACATCCAGCGACCCGACCCCGGAGGCGTTGACCGTGGTGATCAGGTTGCCGACGGCCGTCAACGACACATTGCCGCCGATCATGTCGATCCCGCCCTGGACCAGCCCGCCGCCCACCTCGGTGACCGAGCCGTTGGCGTAGACCGTCAGGCCCTGCCCGGTTCCGACCGAGCCGTCGACGGCCACGTTCGGCGCGTGAAGCACCAGGCTGCCAGGAAGCAGCAGGTCGCCGGACTGCAGCGTGATGTTCCCGGTCTGCGCGAAGTCGTACACCGTGTCGCCGGAAAGCCCGGTTCCGGTGTAGCCGCCGACCGAGATCACCCCCGGTGCCGCCGCGTTGGCCGTGGTGCAGCCGGTGAGGCCGTCGATCTGCACATTGGCCAGCGAATTGCTGCCGACGAATACTCCGCCGCTGATGCAGCCGTTGAACAGCATCCCGCTGGCGCCGAAATTGCCCGACGCGGATTCGAAGTTCAGCGTGCCGGCGGGAGCGTTCAGGCTCAGGGTCCCGCCGGTATAGGAGTCGGCCACCAGCACCGCGGTGCCGTTGCTGACATTCACGCTGGCCGCGCCGGCGATCTGGAAGCCGCCGCCGGCCTTGCCCCACAGCATCGCATCGCCGCCGCCGGTGGTGATAAGGCCCTGCAACAACACGATGTCGGCGCCGGAGTTACCGACGTCCAGCCCATGCCAGACATCCTGCACAGCGCTGCCGTTCGAGCCTCCGGCCCAGATGCTTCCGCCGTCTGTCTCGATTTCCCACAGGGTGACGGACGCCGACGGATCGGCTCCGCCTGAATCGGCCAGCGCGACCACGTTGACCGTGCCGCCATAGGTAGGGTTGCCGAAAATGCCCGTGCCCGCCGCCATCGTGACGCAGTTCGTCGCGACCATGCTCAGCGAGCTGTCGGCCCCCGATCCCTGGTAGAAGTCGCCGTTGAACAGGATCGAGCCGTTGCTCGCGTCGATCATGCTGTGCGTACCGGGCGCGCCCCAGGACTGCAGGGTGTTGTTGACCGTGACGTTGCCTCCGTACAGCCCGATGAGCCCGTGCGCCTGGAGAAAGCCCGCCACGGTCAGGTTGCTGCTGTCGCCCAGCACGTAGGCGCTGCCGTTGGCGTACGTCATCCCCGCGTAGCGCCCGAGGATCATCCCGCCGGACGACGATACGCAGTAGTTGTAGGACAGGTTTCCGAAGGCGGTGCCCGGCGTGGTGTTGAGCAGCGTCGACGAAATCTCGGTGCCGTTCCAGACCGCCGCCCCGGGGAAGGCTCCTCCGACGGGCGCCCAGCTCAGGTTTCCGAAGTTCGATACCGTCAGGTTGCCGCCGATGATCTGGTTGGTGATCAGCGTGATGTTGCCGCCACCCGCATCGATCCCCGCATTGGCCCTGGCGGTGATCCCGGACAGGCTGGCGTTGACGCTGGAGTTGCCGGCCCAGATCAGCACGTCGCCGCCGGAGCTGGCGATGTTGCCGTTGATCACGACCGGGTCGTTGTTGCCGGTGCTGGCGCCTTCGGCGGGGCCGTCGCCGACGGTCAGTCCATGCCAGCGCAGGCTGCCGTTGGCGGTGGAGCTGCCGCCGATCCAGATGTCCCCTCCGTCGCTGGACAGGTTGCCGGTGTTGTTGATCCCCAGGCCGCTGGTGTTGCCGTAATCGGCCCACTCGAGGATGTTGGCCGCCGCGTTGGCGGACGTGATGTTCGCGGTGTCGTTGATGAGACCTGCGGCGCGCAGCGTGATGTTCGACGCCGAAGTGCCGATCCTGGCGATGTTGGCCGTCGCGACGATGGACTGGCCGCCGTTGGCGTTGCCCTGCAGCCAGATGTCCCCGCTGCCATTGCCGATCATCGCCGCGGTGACGCTGACATTGCCGCCGTACACGCTGATCGGCCCGTCGACCGTGGTATTGCTGCCCCACACCACGTCGGCCAGGCTCGCCGCGTCGCCGATGGTCATGCTGTCGGGGATGTAGCCGACATTGGCGAAGACCGGGTTGAAGTCGATCCCGCCGGTGTTCAGGGTCTGGTCGAAGCCGGCGGGGTTCTGCGGCAGGATCGAGATCGCGCCATCGGTGCCGATGTCCAAAGTCCCGGAATAGCTCAGCGTGCCGACGTCCAGCGTGACGTTGCCGGTTCCCGTGTTGACGTAGCCAGCGATGGCGACGTTGCCGATCATCGTGATGTTGCTGGTGCTGGCGTTGACCAGCGAGCCCGCCATCTGCCCGATCGCGCCGAACACCTGCAGCGCGGAGGCCCCGGCGTTGAGCGTGATGTTGCCTGCGCCGTCGAGCACGTTCTTGACGCTCACGCCGACGGTCGACGTGCACGCGCTGGTCCCGCACAGCGTGATGCCGCCTTGCTGCGCGACCACGCTGAAGTTGTAGGTGGAGTTCGACAGGTGGATCACCGGACTGGTCCCGGTGCTCGACCCGGTCATCGAGATCGATCCCGCGCCGCAGGCCTCGATCAGCGCGCCCTGGCTGATCGCCGCGATGGCCGATCCCGCCGCGGCGTTCCCGAGCATCGTGATGTTGCCGCTGGCGACGACCTGGTCGGTGGAGCCCCCGTAGGCCCCGAGCTCGATGCCGTTGCCGGATCCCGCGGTGGCGTTGCCGATGATCGTGATGTTGCCGTCGAAGGCGTTGATCTGCGAATCGCCGTTGAGCGAGACCGCGTTGCTCACGCTGGACTGGCCGTCGATGCGGATGTCGCCGCCGTCGGAGTACAGCTCGACCAGCGCGTTGCCGACGGCCGGGCCGATTCCGACCCCCCAGAGGGAGCCGTTGTTGGTCGACGCCGCGCCGGTGGCATCGGCTTCGATTCCGGTCGAGCCGGTCGACGTGCCGCTCAGGTCCAGCGCGCCGGTGGCGTTCAGCGTGACCAGGCCCGACGAAATCAGCAGCCCCTGCCCGGTCTGGCTCTGTCCGCTGAGGTTCAGCGTGCCGGCCAGCAGGCTCGTATTGGAGCCGCCGTAGGTGTCGAGCTGGACCCCGGTCCCGGCCGCCGCGCTGCCGCTGAGGTTCAGCGCGCCGTTGGCCGCGTCCAGAGTCGCGTTGTGCGCGATGGCCACGCCCTGCGAGCCCGTCGAGTTGCTGCTCGTGGAGCCGACCACCGTGAGATTGCCGCCGGCTGCCCCCAGCTCGACGCCGGTGCTGCCCAGCAGCACGCCGTAGCTGCCGTTGCCGGCCGCGCCGGTGACCGTCAGCGACTGCGCCGCCTGCATGGTCACCAGGCCGCTGATGTTCACGCCGCCGTCGGCGCCGCCGCCCGTGCCGTTGATGTCGATCGAGCCGGTCTGCGACACCAGCGTTACCGTGCCGTTGAACCAGTCGATCCCGGTGGCATTGCTCGAGCTCCCGAACACCGACAGCGCCGCGGTGCTGTTCAGCAGCAGGCTGCCCGATCCGGCCAACACCCCGTTGCCGTTGCCGCTGACTCCGCTGATGTCCAGCGTGGCCGCGCTGAGATTGGCGTTCGCGCCGTTCCAGGCATCGAATTCCACGCCGGAATAGGCCAGCGAGGTGCCGGTGATGTTCAGCGAGCCGCTGCCGGCGTCGACCACCGAGCTTTTGGCGAACATCACCCCCCACTGGGCCCCGGTCGGGGCGCTGGAGCAGCCGTCGATCAGGATGTTGCCGCCGCCGGATTCGATGTTGGTGAATCCGGACGCGCTTGCGTTGGGCACGCCCATCAGGATGCCCGAACCGGTGGCCGACCACGCGGCCCCGGTGGGCTCGCTGCCGCTGCCGGCGCCGCCGCCGAGCGCGATGTCGCCGCCGCCGCTGGTCTGGTTGGCGCTGCCGTTCGCCGAGTTCAGCGTGTCGTCGTTGGCCAGCACGATGCCGCCTGCGCTGCCGCCGTTGGCATTGCTCCACAGCACGATGGAGCCGTTGTTGGTCTGCAGGGTGTGCGCGCCGCCGACCGTGACCATGCCGTTGGCCTGCAGCAGCATCCCCGCGCCGGCGCCGGTGGCCACGAGGTTGGCGTTGACGGTGATGTTGCCCGACGCCAGCAGGCTCAGGTTGGCCGCGCCGCTCCAGTCGATGGCGCTGTCCACCGCGATGTTGCCGCTGCCGTTGCCGGTGGCGCCCTGCGACGCGTTGTCTGCGCTGGTGGTCACGGTCACGCTGGTGCCGGTGTCGAGCGCGCTGGCGATGTTGGCCGCGGCAGTCGATGTGATCGTGTAGTCGTAGGGGTCGATCAGCCACAGCCCGCTGTCTGCGGCGCCCGCCGCGTCGACCTGCAGGCCGTCCAGGTTGACGCTGGCGCCCGAGGTCTCGATGCGCCCGCCCAGGCCGCCGGGGCCGGCGCCCCGCGCATCGATGCTGCCGGCCGCGACGGTCGAGCCGCCGCCGCGCAGCGCCGACCACAGCACCACTTCGCCACCGTCGCCCGAACGCGTCGCGGCGGCGTCGATGACGGCGCCGGCCTGCATCCGCGTGGAGCCGGCCTGCTCGAGCGAGCCGCAGCCGTGCCAGGCGCCGCCCACCAGCACCGTGCCGCCGCCGGCGGCGCCGTTGGCGTCGATGCGGCTCGCCGCGCCGAGTTCGACGCGCCCGCCGCTCAGGCTCACGCAACCGCCGCGCCCGCCGCTGCTGGCCACGCTGAGCAGGCCCTGGTTGTCCACGCGTCCGGAGCTGCCGGCCACCAGCACGATGCGCCCGCCCTGCTCGGCGGCGCCGACCGCCTGCACCTGGCCGCTGTTGATCACGTCGCCGGCAAGCTGGTTCATCGCCTGCGCCGACAGGATCACCAGCCCGCCGGGGGCGCGCACCGCGTCGCGGTTGGCCACCAGCGTGGCGATCTGCGACGGCGTGACCGTCAGGCTCTGCAGGGTCGAGTCGGGGCCGAAGTTCAGGCGCACCGTCTCGCCGCCGGCCATCGCCACCGTTCCCGCCTGCGCCACCAGCAGGCCCTGATTGCGCACCTGCGGCGCCAGCAACGCGATGTAGCCGCCGAGCCGGCTGCGGATGGTGCCCGCGTTGATCACCGCTCCGGTGGCGCCGTCGCGCGCGAAGGTGGTGCAGCCGGCGAGGAAGGCCGCGTCGGACATGCTGTCGGTGGTCGCGACGATGCCGCCGACGTCGACCGCGGCGCCGGGCGCGAAGTACACGCCGTTCGGGTTGAGCAGGTAGACCTGGCCGTTGGCGTCCAGGTGCCCGTAGATCTGCGACGGGTTGGACGACAGCACGCGGTTGAGCGCGATCGCGCTGCGACCCGGCTGCACGAAGCGCACGGTGGCCTGGCGCCCGATGTCGAAGGAACCCCAGTCGATCGCCGCGCGTGGCGACGTCTGCGTCACGGTCATCGTCGCGCCGGCGCGCGCGATGCCCGCCTGCCCCGCGGCGACCCGGCCCTGCGTGGGCAGCTGGTCCGGCGCCGGCGCCGCTTGCGCCTGCCCGAGCAGGCCCGCCGCGGCCAGCAGCAGCATCGACGCGAGGCTGCGCACAAGCCCGCTGGAACTGCGCGCGCGGCGACTGGTGGCCAGCTCGCTGACCACCACCCAGGCGTTGCGCCAGCGACACCAGATGACCTTGAAGACGCGGTTCGGGGAGCTTGTCATGGCAGCTGACTCCTGGGGCCCGCGCACCGCGCGCGGCATGCACCGCGCGCGACCCGCGACCCGGTGGATCGTGTCAATCGTCGAAGGGCAGCGAGAGCATCAGCCACACGCGACTGCTCGCGAGTCCGCCGTTGAGCTCGAGGTAGGACGTCACGCTGGGGTCCAGGGTCCCCAGGCGGTGCGCCCAGCTTGCGGTCAGGGAGGATCCGAGGGGCCCGCGCCAGCTCAGTCCCAGCCCGACGTCCTGCACCGTGTAGTGGTTGCTGACGTTGTTCGCGGCCGGATCGGTCTTCCAGGTCTGCACGGACCCGAAGTCGTAGAACAGCTTCACCTGCGCGCGCCAGGGCAGGGCCTGGCGCAATTGCAGGTTCAGCAGCTCGCCCTGCGTGGCCGGCAACTGACCGTTGTTGTAGGCCGGCAGCGCGTAGGGCCCGCCCAGGTACATCTGCTCGGAACTGTCGAGGTTGCGGTTGGCGAACTGTCCCGAGAACGACACCTGGCCGGACAGCCCGCCGACCAGGCTCTGCGTGTGGGCGATCGCGTAGTCCAGCTTGGCGAAGTTGCCGGCGACGTCGTACTCGCTGTTGTAGCTGCCGAGCTGGTTGCGCCCGATGCTTCCGGCCGACAGGCGCAGCGACGCGGTGTTGATTCCCGCGCCCAGCCAGTTCGCATCGATTCCGGCGTGGCCGACGCGGGTGTCGTAGGTCTGGTCAGCCACCTCGCCGGCGGCATTGGAATTCTGGATGGAGTTGAACCCCCACCCGAGCCGAAGCAGCAGATTGGCGGGACGCGAGCGCAGCAGCGGGTAGCTCAGGTGCATCCCCGCGCTGGTGGTGTCGCCGGAGATGGCCAGCGCCTGGAATGCCGAGCCGACGATCTTGTACTGCATGCGGCTGGCGTCGATTCCCACGCGCCATCCATCGTCGCCCAGCGGCAGGCCCAGGCCGGCCTGCACGAAATTGGTCCCCGACGAATGCATCGCGCTCAGGTCCAGCCGGGTGCCGAAGCCCAGCACCCCGTTGACCCCGAGTTGCACCGACATGCGGGTGCGGCCGGTCGACGAACTGCCGTAGTCGTCGACCGACGCGGCGCCGAGCAGCGACGGTCGACGCGCGACCTGCAGGTCCACGTTGCTCAGCCCCGGCCGGCTGCCGCGCGCCAGGCTGCCCGAGACCGCGAATTCGGGCAGGTCGTCGAGCAGCAGCAGCCCGCGCTCCAGAGCCGCCAGCGAGATGCGCTTGCCGGGGGGTACCTGCTCGTGGATCCAGTCCTGCATGCGTGCGCCGTCACCGGGCGGCGCGCCGTGCACCACCACGGCGCCGAGCCGGGCCTGCACGATGCGAAGGGTCACGACCCCGGCAGTGATGTCCTGCGCCGGGATCAGCACATGCACCAAGCGCCCGTGGCGCTGGTAGTGCTCGGCGACGCGGTCCGCGGCCTGCTGCAGCGTGGCGAAATCGATACGCCGGTTCAGGTAGGGCGCGACCAGCGGCTGCAGCGCGGCGCGGCCGCGCCGCGGCGCGCCGACGAAGCGTATGCGCCGCACCACGAAGTGGATGGCGTGCGACGTGGCCGGGCCCGGCGTCGCCGCCTGCGGTGCCGATGCGCGCGGCATCGGGGTCGGCAGCACCTGGTGCCTGCGCTGCTCGCTGCGCAGGTTGTTGAGAATCTGTCCGGCCGAGACCTGCGCCTGCGCCGGGGCCGCCAGAATCAGACCCAGGCTCGCTGCAATGATTTGTATAGGACGCTTCACGAGCCCATCTCGATCACGGGAGCCCGGCCCCGGGAACATGGCCATGCCCCGGGTTATGCCGTATCGCGATCGATGGTAAAAACAAAAAGCCGCGCAAAACGCGGCATATTGCTCGATGCAGCCTGGTTAAATGTCGGACAAATGCGTGGGGAATATGCCGCCGAGGTGGATCCGGGATAACCCGGAGATCGCCGGCCCCGCACCCGCACGCGCAGCCCTGGACGGCGCGCTGGCAAGCCGAGGTGCGGCAGGACCGACGACACTCACGGGGAGATCCCGTATGCGCGTTGCTGCGGCCCACCCTCCGGAGGGAGAGTGCCAAGCAATCGAACCGGCCTGCCGCACGCCTTCAATCTAGGCGCGGCCCGTCGGGCCCGCAAGGCGATGGCGGCACCGGCGCTTGACCTGGCACAAGCCCGGCGCGCCGGAGCCGCCGGATTTACAGGCTGTCTCCCGGGGGAGTGGGATGGATGTAGGCCCAGCCCTCGGATTCACGCAGCGTGATCTCGCCCATTCCGGACGGGACGATACTGATGAAGGGATAAAGATCCTTGCGTTCGACATGCAGTTCGCGCAAGGTATTGGAACATTGCGCGAGGATCACGCCCTGCTCTTGCAGTTCCCGCAGTTTCTTCTCGAACCCGTTGTTTTTCACATAAACCGCGAAACCTTGCGCATTGGCGATCAGTTCGACCTGGACCTTGCCTTTCAATCTAGGGTCGTGCAGCAGGTTCTCGATATTGTTCAGAGTCTTCTTGATCGCTCCCTGGCCGCCGGCGTCGATCTGGAAGATCGCCCCGTAGTGATCGCGCGTGGCGCGCGCCCCGGCGAAGCCTTCGGCCGCCTGCGCGGCGGTCGCCAGTCCGGCACACAGCGCCAGCGCGGCGCAGGCCCGGGCCCATGATCGATGGTGGGTACGCATGATGATCTCCTCCTCCTGTGCGCCCGAAGGGCGCTGGGTGTGCGATGGTGTGGAAGGCTGCCCCCTGTGCCGGGGGCTGGGAGCGCGGCAACGCCGCGGTGCCGGTCGACCCGTGCCTGGATCAAGCAAAGCTCGATTCGCCGCACCTCAATTCGTTGCAGCTGTTAAAAATTGTCGCATTTCCCGCCCGGCGGCGCGTCAGGGTTGTCGCCGAGCGGGCATCTACCGACGTTTTCGTGACGTAGCCCCTTCATGCATGCGCCCAGGAGGCCCCGACCATGCGTTCTCGATACCGTTTCCGACCCCTTGCCCGATGCCTGGTTGCAGCGACCTCGCTGCTGGGCGCGGGGCTGCTCGCCGGCTGCGTGGTCGCGCCGGCTCCGTACTACGGCTACGCCGGCTACCCCGCCTACGTGACCGTACCCGCGCCGCCGCCGGCACCGCAGGTTGAGGTCGTCGGGGTCGCGCCGGCGCCCGGCTACCTCTGGATCTCGGGCTTCTGGGCCTGGGGCGGGGCGCGCTACGTCTGGCACCCCGGGCGCTGGACGGCGCCGCGCCCGGGCTATTTCTGGGTGGCGCCGCGCTGGGAGGCGCACGGCCGCGAGTGGCGCGAGCAGCCGGGGCACTGGCGCCGGCGCTGAGCCGGCGGCCCCTGGGCCGGTGCAGTGCCATGCACTGCACCGCGGCGACTCACTCGGGCTTGCGCGCCAGCGCGTCGAGCAGCGCGGAGTGGCCGACGTGCGCACTGCCCTCGGCGAGCTCGTCCTCGTGCTCGCGCAATTCCAGCCACTGCGCCTGCGGCAGCAGTTCGCGCAGCAGTTCGCTGGTGTAGAGGTGGTCCAGCTTGCCGGGCCCTCCGGTGCGAAATTCCAGCTGGCGCGGCGTGTAGCCCTGCAGCAGCAGCAGGCCGCCGGGTCGCAGCGCGCTCCACATGCCGTCGAACATGCGCCGGCGCATCGCCGGGTCGGCGAACTGCACGAAGATGCCGAGCACCGCGTCGAAGCGCTGCGCGCTCCAGTCCCAGTCGTCGACCGAGGCGACCCGCATGTCGACCTGCAGGCCGCGCTGCGCGGCCAGCTCGCGCGCCTTCGCCACGGCCACCGGCGAGATGTCGAAGGCGCTGACGCGATGACCCAGCGACGCCAGGTACAGCGCGTTGCGGCCTTCGCCGTCGGCGACGCTGAGCACCGTCGAGCCCGGCGCCAGGCGCGGGGCCTGCGCGACCAGGAAGCGGTTCGGCTGCTCGCCGAACAGCAGGCCGGGGCGTGAGAACCGCTGGTCCCAGTGGGACTTCGCATCGGCAAAGCCGCCTGCGGCGGACTGCTGGGTGGAATCGGGTTTCATGGTCGGGACAGGGTAGCGGATCCGGCAGATGCGAGATGCACCGGGCGCACCGGGCGCGCCGCGCCCGAGCTCATTGCAGTCGCGTGCCGTCGGCGTCGAACACCGCGATCTCGGTCGGGATCCCCGCGCGCACGCTTTCGCCGACCGTGCAGAAGGCCTCGAACTGGCCGAGGATGCGCTCCAGGTGCTGCAGTTCGGCTGCGCGCCGCCCAAGATGGATGCTCACGTCGATGTGCAGCACCCGCAGGCGCCCGGCGTCGTTGCGCCCGACCTTCGCGCGCGCCTCGGTACGCATCTCTCCGGGGTCGTTCTTGAACTTGCGCAACGCGAACAGCAGGCTCGAGCTCATGCAGTCGCCGACCGCGCCGAGCAGCATCTGCACCGGCGACGGCCCGGCTCCCTGGCCCAGCGGAGGCGGCTCGTCGGCCAGCAGCAGCGGGCGGCCGCCGCCGTACTCGATCTCGAACTGGTAGTCCTGGCGCTGGCGCAGCGTGACCAGGTGCTCGGCGAATTCGGACATGGGTTCCCTCGCGGCGTCGCGTGCGCGCCGGGATGCGCGCACGGCCATGCCTGCAGTCTAGTGTGTGCGCGGCGCACGGCGGGAGTATGCGCGCCGCGTCGGAAGGCGCGCGCCGATGCCCCGGCGTCGCGTCAGCGCCGCGGCGGCCGTTCGCGCGCCGCCTCCTGCGCGTCCAGCCAGGCCACCGAGGCCGCGCTGGCCAGCACGATGGTCGCGGTACCGACGATCCACGCGAAGTACCACGACGCCTGGTCGCCGAGGATCACGCCCAGCACGATCAGCGCCGCGCCGAGCAGCAGCAGGCCACAGTACAGCAGCAAGGTCTTCATCGCGGGTCGGTGGCGGGATGCAATCCCCGGATCAATAGGCGTGGTCGCTGTCTTCGATCTCGGCCGGGTCGACCCGGCCGAGCATGACCTTGAAGCACCAGCGCGTGTACAGCAGCACCAGCGGCAGCAGCACCAACGTGAAGCCGCTCATCCACGCCAGCGTGGAACGGCTCGACGCGGCGTTCCACAGCGTCAGGCTGTGCGCCGGCGCGGTGCGCGACGGCAGCAGGAACGGAAACAGGCTGGCGCCGGCGGTACCCAGCACGCCGACCCACGCCAGCACGCCCAGGCGCCACGCGGCGCCGGCGCGCCACCGCTGCAGGCACGCGGCGGCGCCGAGCAGGCCCAGCAGCGCCAGCAGCGGCAGCAGCCATAGCAGCGGATGGCGCTCGAACGAAGCCTGCCACGCGCCGGGAAGCACCAGCACCTGCTGTTGCAAGGGGGTCTGCGCGAGCCCGGCGCCGGGGTGGCTCAGCAGCAGCCAGCCGTCGAGCCTGGCCGCCCACGCACTGGCCAGCGCGAACAGCAGCAGCGCCGCCGCCGCGGCCGCCAGCCCGGCCTTGCGCGCGCGCACTCCGACGTCGCCGCCGCAGCGCCGCGACAGCACGGCCGCCCCCTGCATCGCCGCCAGCGCCAGCGACAGCAGGCCGCATACCAGCGCGAACGGGTGCAGCAGCGCGGCGGCGTTCGCGCCGTGGCTGGCGCGCAGGCTGCGGTCGAAGTCGAAGTCCAGCCCGAGCAGCAGGCGCCCGAACACTGCGCCGAACAGCAGCATCGGCAACGCGCTGCCCAGCACCAGCGCCCAGTCCCAGGCTTCGCGCCACGCGCGCTGCGGCAGCTTGCTGCGGTACTCGAAGCCCGGCGGGCGCAGCAGCATCGACCACAGCAAGGCCAGCATCGGCAGGTACAGCGACGAGAACGCCGTCGCGTACAACAGCGGGAAGGCGGCGAAGCTGGCGCCGCCCGCGAGCACGAACCAGGTCTGGTTGCCCTCCCAGTGCGGACCCAGCGCGTTCAGGCAGGCACGGCGCTCGATGTCGCTGCGCGCGACCACGCGCAGCAGCGCGCCGGCGCCCATGTCGCTGCCCATCAGGGTCGCGGTGCCGGTCAGCACCAACCCCAGCAGCAGCCACCAGCCCAGTTTCAGCGCGGCGTAGAGTTCCATCGCGGCATCGTCGGGTGCGTGGGCGCGCCGCCTGTTCAGTGCCCCGCCCGCAGCGGCGTGGCCGCGTCGCCGGCGTGCGGGCCGTGCCGGATCAGGCGCAGCTGCAGCATCACGTCGAGCACCAGGAAACCGGTGTACAGCGCCGCGAACACCGCCAGCGACCACACCAGTTCGCCGACTCCATGCCCCGATGCGCCGAGCCAGGTCGGCAGCAGCTCGTACACGATCCACGGCTGGCGCCCGAGTTCGGCGGTCAGCCAGCCGAACTCGCCGGCCAGGAACGGCAGCGCGATCATGCCCGTGGCCACGCGCAGGAACCAGCGCCGGTGCTGCACCTGGTCGCGCAGCGTGTGGATCAGCCCCAGCATGAAGTAGGCGAACAGCGCCAGCGCGATTCCCACCATCAGGCGAAAGCTCCAGAACACCGCGAACACATCGGGAATGCTGTCGACCGCGGCCTGGTGGATGTCGGCGTCGCGCAGGCGCCGCACGTCGCCGTCGGGGGCGTAGCGCTGGGCCAGCAGCCCGAAGCCCAGGTTGCCGCGGTGCCGCTCGAAGGTGGCGAGCGCATCGGCGTCGCCGGCGTCGGCGGCCAGCGCCTGCAGCGCCAGCACCGCGGGCAGGCCGTCGCGCACGCGCAGCTCGTTGTCGTCGATCAGGCGCCGCGCGCCGGCGACCGGCTGCCGCAGGGTGTGTGTGACCAGCGGCGTCAGCACGTAGGGGATGCGGATCGCGAAACGATTGTCCTGCCGTGCCTGGTCGGGCCACGCGACCACGTTGAACGCCGCCGGCGGCGCCTCGGTGCGCCACGTGGCTTCCATCGCGGCCAGCTTGGCCGGCTGCGCGCGCCCGCCGACATAGCCCAGCGCATCGCCGAGGGTGATGACCCCGGCCGTCGACAGCAGCCCGAACACCGTGGCGATGCGAAACGAGCGGCGCGCCAGGTCCAGGTGTCGCCCGCGCAGCATGTACCACGCGCTGATGCCGGCCATGTACGCCGCCGCGGTGACATAACCGGCCAGGCTGGTGTGCACGAACTTGGCCTGCGCCTCGTCGCTGAACAGCAGCGCCGGCAGGCTCGACAGTTCCATGCGCAGGCTCAGCGGGTTGAAGTGCGCGCCGCGAGGATCCTGCATGAACGCGTTGGCCACCAGGATCCACAGCGCCGACAGGTTCGCGCCCAGCGCGACCAGGTAGGTCACGACCAGATGCTGCATGCGGCTCAGGCGCTTCCAGCCGAACACCATCAGGCCGATGAAAGTCGAATCCAGGAAGAAGGCCATCAGCGCCTCGATGGCCAGCGGCGCGCCGAAGACGTCACCGACGAACTGCGAATAGAAGCTCCAGTTGGTGCCGAACTCGAGTTCCAGCGTCAGCCCGGTCGCCACGCCCAGCGCGAAGTTCACCAGGAACAGCTTGCTCCAGAACTCGAGCATGCGGCGGTAGACCTCGCGCCCGCCGAGCACGTACACGGTCTCGATCGCGGCGAGCAGGAAACCCATGCCCAGGGTCAGGGGCACGAACAGGAAGTGGTACAGCGCGGTGAGCGCGAACTGCCAGCGCGACAGCAGCACGACTGAGTAACCGTGTTGAAAGTCAAGCAGTGAGGGGTTGATTTTGAGCGTTCAAGTGGTCCCGGGTGATGGCATTGAGGTGGGTGATCAGCTTGCGCATGCAGGCGATCAAGGCCACCTTCTTGAGCTTGCCCGCGGCCACCAGGCGCTCGTAGAAGGCACGGATGGCGGGGTTGAACCGCGTTGCAGTGAGCGTGGCCATGTACAGGGCGCGGCGCACCTCGAAGCGCCCTCCCGTGATGCGTCGTCGGCCTCGGCTGGAGCCCGAATCGTTGGCGTAGGGCGCCACGCCGACCAGCGCGCAGATCTGGCGCCGGTTGAGTCTGCCCAGCTCGGGCAGCTCGGCGATCAGGGTCGCTGCGGCGATGCGGCCGATGCCGGCCACGCTTTGCAACAGCTTGGCCATCACGGCATGATGCTGTTCGACATGGCTCACCATCTCGGCGTCGACGTCGTCGAGCTGGCGCCCGATGGCCTCCAACATGGCATCGATGCTCGGGCGCGTGACCGGGCGAGCCAGCCGCAGGCGCTGGCGCTCGGACAGCTGCATGGCCACGAGCTGGCGCCTGCGGGTGACCAGGGCCGTCAGATCCTGTTGCTCGGGCTCGCTCAGCGGGCGCACGAAGCGCTCGCAGTCGGGGCGCTGGGCCAGCACGCTGGCGAACTCGGCCAGGGTGGCCGCGTCGATGCGGTCGGTCTTGGCCAGGCGCTGCATCGCGCGGGCGAAGTCCCGCGCCATACGCGGGTTGATCACCGCCACGCGCAGTCCCGCCGCTTGCAGCGCGCAGGCCAGCGCCGCCTCGTAGCCTCCGGTGGCCTCCATCAGCACCAGCCCGGGCTGCAGCTTCGCCAAGGCGTCAGCCAGGGCCGAATGCCCCTCGGCATCGTTGCTGACATGCGTCAGTTCGGGCGGCAAGACCGCTCCCACGCAAGCCACATCGACATGGGCGCTTGCAACGTCGATGCCCACCATCACGGATGATCCAGACATGGTCTTCATATCCCTTCCTTGTGCATGCGAGCAGGCAGCAAGCCGCTCGACTAACCGTTCGGGCGTCAGGAAGACCAGCACGGGGTCCGTGCGCAATCGACTCAGTCACGAGCTGGCGAGCACGCTCGCCGACTCCAGGGGCTACCAGGCTGCACGGTCCGGTCCGGTCACCTCAGCGGTGATCAGACTGTACCGCGCTGGTCTGGTCTAAACATACAAGGGGTCTGCAGGTTACC
>JAJYTY010000319.1 GCA_021792835.1 Pseudomonadota bacterium | reverse complement strand
CATCGCCGCCGACCGCCGCCTGGACGCCGCGATGGCCCTGATGGGCATCAGTGCGATGAGTCTGTCCAACACTGCCGGCCATGCCTGAATCCGCGGTGGTGCGCCGCGACCCCTCTCTTCTCATGGGTTTTGACTTCGGCACGCAACTGATCGGCGTCGCCGTCGGCAACACCATCACGCGCAGCGCCACCGCGCTGTGCAGCGTGCGCGCCGAACGGCGCCAGGAGCGCTTCGACGCCATCGCGCGCCTGATCGCGCAATGGACCCCTGGCCGCCTGGTGGTCGGCATGCCGTTGTCGCGCGACGAAGGCGCCGAGCAACCGCGCAGCGCGCAGGCGCGGCGCTTCGCCAATCAGTTGCACGGACGCTTCGGCCTGCCCGTCGATCTGGTCGACGAGCGCTACACCTCGCGCGCCGCGGAGGACTCCGGCGCCGCCGACGTGGACGCCGAGTCCGCGCGCCTGATTCTGGAACAATACCTGCAATCCTCCACCGCATGAACACCCCGACCCCTCCCGACGCCGAAGCGCTGTACGCGCGCCTGCGCGAGCTCGTGCGCGACTGGCTGGCCACCCAGGCCGAAGCCCCGACCCTGGTCGGCGTGTACTCCGGCGGCGCCTGGCTGGCCGAGCGCCTGCACGCCGACCTGCGGCTGCCGACCCCGCTCGGAGTCGTCTCGTCCACGCTGCACCGCGACGATTTCGGCACGCGCGGCCTGCACCCCAGCGGCAACCGCACCGAACTGCCCTTCGAAGTCAACGCACGCTCGATCCTGCTGGTCGACGACGTGCTCTACACCGGGCGCACGATCCGCGCCGCGATCAACGAGCTGTACGACTTCGGCCGCCCCGCGCGCATCGACCTGGCGGTGCTGGTCGACCGCGGCGGGCGCGAGCTGCCGATCTGCGCCAGCCTGGTCGGGGCCAGCATCGAGCTGCCGCCGCGCACCATGCTGGCGCTGGAGCGCGACCCCGCGGCGGGGCCGCAGGCCATGCGCATGGTGTACCTGGAGTCCGAGTCCTGATGTCCGCCAACCCGCAACTCAACCGCCACGGCGAGCTTCGCCACCTGCTGTCCATCGAGGGCCTGCCGCGCGACGTGCTCACGCACATCATGGACACCGCGCAGGGCTTCATGAGCTTCGGCGAACGCGAGGTCAAGAAGGTCCCGCTGTTGCGCGGCAAGAGCGTGTTCAACCTGTTCTTCGAGAACTCGACGCGCACCCGCACGACCTTCGAGATCGCCGCGCAGCGCCTGTCGGCCGACGTGTTCAACCTGGACATCCAGCGCTCCAGCACCTCCAAGGGCGAGTCGCTGCTGGACACCATCGCCAACCTGGAGGCGATGGACGCCGATATCTTCGTCGTGCGCCACAGCCAGAGCGGCGCGCCGTTCCTGATTGCCTCCCACACCCCCGAGCACGTGCACGTGGTCAACGCCGGCGACGGCCGCCACGCGCATCCGACGCAGGGGCTGCTGGACATGATGACCATCCGCCACTACAAGCGCGACTTCAGCGCGCTGACGGTGGCCATCGTCGGCGACATCGTGCACTCGCGGGTGGCGCGCTCGGACATCCACGCGCTGACCACGCTGGGAGTCCCCGAAGTACGCGCGGTGGGCCCGAAGACCCTGGTCCCGGCGGACCTGCGCGACATGGGCGTGCGCGTGTGCCACGACATCCACGAGGGCCTGCGCGACGTCGACGTGGTGATCGCGCTGCGCCTGCAGAACGAGCGCATGTCGGGCGGCCTGCTGCCGTCGGCAGCCGAATTCCACATGATGTACGGCCTCACCCCGCAGCGACTGCAGCTGGCGCGACCCGACGCGATCGTCATGCACCCGGGGCCGATCAACCGCGGCGTCGAGCTCGACTCCTCGGTGGCCGACGGCCCGCAGAGCGTGATCCTGCCGCAGGTGCGCTTCGGCATCGCGGTCCGCATGGCGGTGCTGTCCATCGTCGCCAATACCTCCGCCTGAAAGCATGAACGAGCCCAAGACCCTACTCGTGCGCGGGGGCCTGCTGGTCGACCCCGCCAGCGGCACGCAGGCCCGCGGCGACCTGGCGATCGCCGGCGAGCGCATCCACGCCGTCGGCGCCGAAGCCTCCGGATTCGTCGCCGAACGCGTGATCGACGCCTCCGGCTGCCTGGTCATGCCCGGACTGATCGACCTGTGCGCGCGCCTCGGCGAGCCCGGCGGCGAGGCTGCCGGACTGCTCGACTCCGAGCTGGCGGCCGCCGGCGTCGGCGGCGTCACGCGCGTCGTGTGCCCGCCGGACACCGACCCGGTGCTCGACGAGCCCAGCCTGGTCGAGATGCTGCGCTGGCGCGCGCGGCGCATCAAGCGCTCGCGCGTGTACGCGCTGGGCGCGCTGACCACCGGGCTGCAGGGCGAGCGCCTCGCCGAGATGGCCTCGCTGGTCAAGTCCAGCTGCATCGGGCTGTCGCAGGCGGGCGTGCCGGTGGCCGACACCATGCTGCTGCTGCGGGCGATGCAGTACGCCAGCACCTTCGGCTACAAGGTCTGGCTGCCGGCCGTCGATGCCCACCTGTCCGGCGGGGTCGCCGGCAGCGGACCCTACGCGCAGCGCCTGGGCCTGCCCGGCGTGCCGGTGCTGGCCGAGACGGTGGCGCTGCAGACCATCTTCGAACTGGTGCGCGCCACCGGCTGCGCGGTG
>JAJYTY010000318.1 GCA_021792835.1 Pseudomonadota bacterium | reverse complement strand
GTCGCCGGCCACCGTGCGCACGTCCGGGTGCAGCAGCCCGGCATCGAGCAGTTCGCGGATCACGAAGCCGCAGCCGCCCGCCGCGTGGAAGTGGTTGATGTCGGCGCTGCCGTTGGGATAGACCCGCGCCAGCAGCGGAACCACGCTGGAGAGTTCGTCGAAGTCGCCCCAGTCGACGTGGATGCCGGCGCTGCGCGCCACCGCCACCAGGTGGATGGTGTGGTTGGTCGAGCCGCCGGTGGCCAGCAGCGCGCAGATCGCGTTGACCAGACAGCGCTCGTCGATCATCTCGCCCACTGCCGTGAAGCCCGCGCCCGGCGTGCAAAGCGCCACCGCGCGACGCGCGGCCTCCACCGTCAAGGCCTGGCGCAGCGGCGTGCCTGGCGGCACGAAGGCGCTGCCAGGCAGGTGCAGGCCCATGACCTCCATCAGCATCTGGTTGGAGTTGGCGGTGCCGTAGAAGGTGCAGGTTCCGGCGCCGTGGTAGGCGCTGCTTTCCGCCAGCAGCAGTTCGTCGCGCCCGGCCAGGCCCGCGGCGTAGCGCTGGCGCACGCGTGCCTTCTCGTCGTTGGCCAGGCCGCTGGACATCGGGCCGGCCGGCACGAACACGGCCGGCAGCTGCCCGAAGCTCAGCGCCCCGATCAGCAGGCCCGGGACGATCTTGTCGCACACGCCGAGGTACAGCGCGGCATCGAACATCCGGTGGCTCAGCGCCACCGCGGTGGCCATTGCGATGACATCGCGCGAGAACAGCGACAGCTCCATCGACACCTGCCCCTGCGTGACGCCGTCGCACATCGCCGGGACGCCCCCGGCGAACTGCGCGCTTGCGCCGACTTCGGCCGCCCCCTGCTTGAGCCACTCCGGGTAGTCGCGCAGCGGCTGGTGCGCCGAAAGCATGTCGTTGTACGCGGACACGATGGCGAGGTTCGGCGCCGACTGCTCGCGCAGGCGCAGCAGGCGCGCCTTCGCCGGCGCCGGCATGGCCGCCGCGGCGTGGGCCAGGTTGGTGCAGGACAGCTCGCTGCGCTGCACCCGGGAACCGAAGGCCCCGCGCACCCGCCGCAGGTAGTGCGCCCGGGCCGCGGCGCTGCGCGCGACGATCCGGTCCGTGACTTCGCGAACCACGGGATGGAGCGGGGTGGCGGTGTTCATGGCTTCGTGGCGCTGCGTCGAACGCGTCGTTCCGGGGTCGATTCCAGCATGGGTTTCGAGAACATAATGGGTCTCGAATAACCATGAATCCACAAAAGAAAATGGACTTAAGGGAAGACAGGCTTAAAGACCATATAACCATCAAGCCATAGCGCCTATATGAGCGCCTATATGCTCCGCCCATATGCTGTCCACCACGCCCGCCTTCGACATGGTGCTGTTCGGCGCCACCGGCGACCTGGCCATGCGCAAGCTGCTGCCGGCGCTGTTCGAGGCCCATTGCGAGGGCTCGCTGCATGCGGATGGCCGGGTGCTCGCGCTGGGGCGCGCGCTGCCGGGGCGCGAGCAATACCTGGAACAGCTCGAACGCGAGGCGCGTCCGCACACCAGCGACCGCGCCGGGGATCCGCAATGGTCGGGCTTCCTGCGTCGCATCGAATGCCTCGCCCTGGACGCCGAATCCGCCGCCGATTTCGAGGCGCTGGCCGCGGCGCTGGCGGCACCCCGGCCGCAGCGCGCCACGGTGTTCTACCTGGCCACGCCACCGCGCCTGTTCGCCCCGATCTGCGCCCGCCTGGCAGCCGTGGGGCTGAACCATGCGGGGGTGCGCGTGGTGCTCGAGAAGCCCCTGGGCCATGACCTCGAATCCTCCGAGGCGATCCACGCGGAGCTCGGGAAGTACTTCGCGGAAAGCCAGATCTACCGCATCGATCACTACTTGGGCAAGGAGTCGGTGCAGAACCTGATGGCGATTCGGTTCGGCAACGTGCTGTTCGAGCCTCTTTGGCGGCGCGAATGGATCGACCACGTGCAGATCACCATCGCCGAGGAGCTGGGTGTCGAGGGGCGCGGCGCGTTCTACGACCGCACCGGCGCGCTGCGCGACATGCTGCAGAACCACCTGTTGCAGTTGCTGTGCATGGTGGCGATGGAACCGCCGGCCACCCTGGACGCGGATGCCATCCGCGACGAGAAGCTCAAGGTGCTCAAGGCCCTGCGCCCCATGGGCGAGTCCGAGGTCGACCGTCACACCGTGCGCGGCCAGTACCGCGCGGGTGCCGTGGGCGGCCAGCCGGTCCCCGGCTACCGGCAGGAAGCGCATGTGGATCCCGACAGCCGCACCAAGACCTTCGTCGCGGTACGCGCCGAGATCGCCAACTGGCGCTGGTCGGGGGTGCCCTTCTTCCTGCGCTCGGGCAAGCGCATGCAGGAGAGCCTGGCGGAGATCGTCGTGCAGTTCCGCGGCGTGCCGCTGGCGCTGTTCGGCGTGCCGTCCAGCGCGCAGTCCGCGAACCGGCTGGTCATCCGGCTGCAGCCGGAGGAACGCATCAGCCTGCATTTCCTGGTCAAGGAGCCCGGCGACGCGATGCGCGTGAGACCGAGTTCGCTGGACCTGGACGTGCAGTCCACCTCGCGCGGGCGCCGCGCCGGCGCCTACGAGCGGCTGCTGCTGGACGTCCTGCGCGGGCGTCTGGGCCTGTTCATGCGCCGCGACGAACTGGCCGCGGCGTGGAAGTGGGTCGAGCCC
>JAJYTY010000070.1 GCA_021792835.1 Pseudomonadota bacterium | reverse complement strand
CGGCCGGCGTCAGCGCCGACCTGGTCGCTCGCCTGAAGGCCGGCGAACTGGTCAACGTGGCGGCGCAGGAGGTCGGCGGCAAGGGCGGCGGCAGGCCCGACTTCGCGATGGCCGGCGGCAACCGCGTGCAGGGGGTCGAGGCCGCGCTGGGCGCGGCCGGCCGCTGGATCGAGCAGCGCCTGGCCGCGGCCGGCGCCTGAGATGATGAACGATCCGGCCTCCACCTCGTCGCGCCGCGTGCTGCTGGGCATCAGCGGCGGCATCGCCGCGTACAAGGCCTGCGAGCTGACGCGCCTGCTGGTCAAGGCCGGGCACCAGGTGCAGGTTGCGATGACCGACGCTGCGACCCGCTTCGTCGGCCCGCTCACGCTGCAGGCGCTGTCGGGGCGGCCGGTGGCGCTGGACTCGTGGCACCCGCTGCGCGCGTCGGGCATGGACCACATCGATCTCGTGCGCGAGGCCGATGCCTTCGTCGTCGCGCCGGCCAGCGCCGACCTGCTGGCGCGCGCCGCCAGCGGCCGCGGCGACGACCTGCTGGCCACGCTGCTGCTGGCGCGCGATGCCGTGCCCACGCTGCTGGCGCCCGCCATGAACCGCGCCATGTGGGCCAACCCGGCGGTGCAGCGCAATGCCGAGCAACTGCGGCGCGACGGCGTGCGCCTGGCCGGCCCGGGCAGCGGCGAGCAGGCCTGCGGCGAGGTGGGTGACGGGCGCATGCTCGAGCCCGAGCAGTTGCTGTGGGAGATCGAGGCGCTGTGGCGTGCGCGGCTGCTGCAGGGCAGGCGTGTCGTGCTGACGGCAGGCCCGACCTTCGAGCCGTGGGACGCGGTACGCGGACTCACCAACCGGTCCAGCGGCAAGATGGGCTGGGCGCTGGCGCGCGCGGCCTGGGAGGCCGGCGCGCAGGTCGTGCTGGTGGCCGGCCCGACCGCGCTGGAGCCGCCCCACGGCGTGCGCACCGTGCTGGTCGAGACCGCGCAGCAGATGCGCGACGCGGTGCTGGCCGAGCTCGGATTCGCCGCCACCGACCTGTTCATCGCCGCCGCCGCGGTGGCCGACTGGCGCCCGCAGCAGGCGACCGAGGGCAAGCTGAAGAAGACCCCGGACGGCGAGCCCCCGGTGCCCCGGCTGCTGCTCAATCCGGACATCCTGGCCGAGGTCGCGGCACTGCCGCGCGGGCCGTATTGCGTGGGATTCGCCGCCGAGGCCGAGAACTTGCTGGCCAATGCGCAGGCCAAGCGTGAGCGCAAGGGGGTCGAGCTGCTGGTGGCCAACCTCGGCCCGCAGACCTTCGGGCGCGACGACAACGCCTGCCTGCTGATCGACTCCGCGGGAGCGCGCGAGTTCCCGCGCATGTCCAAGCTCGAGCTGGCGCGCCGCCTGATCGAGGAGATCGCCGCACGCCTGGCGGCGCGCGGCTGAGCCTGCTGCCACACGGCGGGCCCGCTGCCCGCCGCCTTCCGACTTCCTGGAGAAAGCCGTTGAGCACGCCCCCGTCCGCGCCCGTCGAACTCGTGATCCTCGATCCCCGCCTGCACACCTGGGGGCTGCCCGGCTACCAGTCGCCGATGGCCGCCGCGGTGGACTTGCACGCCTGCCTGGATGCGCCGCTCGACATCCCGCCGGGCGCGCCCGCGCAGCTGGTCCCCAGCGGATTCGCGATGCATATCGCGGACCCGGGACTGATGGCGGTGATCGCCCCGCGCTCCGGAATGGGGCACAAGCGCGGCCTCGTGCTGGGCAACTCGATCGGGGTGATCGACGCCGACTACACCGGGCAGGTGATGGTCAGCGTCTGGAACCGCAACCCCGCGGGGAGTCCGCCGCTGCGCATCGAGCCCGGCGAGCGCATCGCGCAGATGATGTTCGTTCCCATCGTGCGCGCGCAATTTCGCGTGGTCGAGTCTTTCACGGCGTCGAGCGAGCGCGGAGCCGGGGGCTTCGGCTCGACCGGCAGCTGAGAGCGGGCAGGCGGCGGGCGCGTCCCGCCGGGACGGCACAGTCTTGATCTGACGCGGGGGTCCGCGCCGCACGGAACGCGCACAATCGTCCGCAGGAATCGGGCCCGCCGGGCCGCGAGGAAGGATCATGGCGCTGCTGCAGGGTCGCACGAGATGGGCGCTGGCAGGAGTGCTCGCCGCGCTGGCGCTCGCGGCGGCCTGGTACATCCTGCAGCGCAAACCGGCGCAGCCCGGACTGGCTTCGGGAAACGGGCGCCTGGAGGCCGTGGACATCGAGGTGGCCACGCGCATTCCGGCGCGCCTGCAGGCGCTGCACGTGCAGGAAGGCGAGCAGGTGCACGCCGGCCAGTTGCTGGCCGTGCTCGACTGTGCGTCGCTGCGCGCCCAGCGTACCGAGGCCCTGGCGCAGCTGCGCCGGGCGCGCGATGCCGAGGCCACCGCGGCCTCGCAGGTGCGGCTGCGCCGCAACCAGCGCGATGCCGCCGATGCGCAGGTCCGGCAGCGCGCGGCTGAACTGGGCGCCGCACGCAGCCGCCTGGCGCGCTCGCGCCAGCTGCTGGCCATCGACGGCCTTTCGCGCCAGCAGTACGACGACGACGTAGCGGGGGCGGGCAGCGCCGAAGGCGCGCTGGCGGCCGCCCGCGCGCAGACCGCGGCGGCCGCGTCGGCGATCGAGGCGGCGCGCCTGCAGGCGGTGGAGGCCGTCTCCGCCACGCAGGCCGCGCAGGCATCGCTGGCGCGGGTCGACGTCGACCTGCGCGACTGCGACATCCGCGCCCCGGTGGACGGGCAGGTGCAGTACCTGGTGGCGCGTCCCGGCGAGATGCTGGGGGTGGGCTCGCGCGTGCTGAGCCTGCTCGACACCTCGGACCTCGGCATGTCCTTCTTCCTGCCAGAGTCCGACGCCGGCAGGGTGCTGATGGGCGACCAGGCGCGGCTGCAGCTCGACGCGCTGCCGGGCAAGCCGGTGCCGGCCGTGGTGTCCTACGTCTCGGCGGTGGCACAGTTCACGCCGAAGACCGTGGAGACCGCCAGCGAGCGCCAGAAGCTCATGTTCCGCGTGCGTGCGCGGGTCGATCCGCGCTGGGTCGCGCAGCATCGGCCCGAGCTCAAGAGCGGCATGCCCGGAGTGGCCTGGGTGCGGGTGCGCCGCGACCAGCCGTGGCCGGCGCAACTGCAGCCCGCGCCATGAGTTCGCCGCAGTCACCGCGGCCGGCCGCGCTGCTGCAGGGCGTCGGCCTGCGCTATGGCGGGCGCGAGGTGCTCGATGTGCCGCAACTGCGCCTGCCTGGGGGCTGCATGGTGGGGCTGATCGGTCCCGACGGCGTCGGCAAGTCCAGCCTGCTGGCGCTGCTGTGCGGAGCGCGCGCGCTGCAGCGTGGCAGCGTCGAGGTGCTGGGCGGCAGCCTGCGCGAGCCGCGGCACCTGGCCCACCTGCGGCATCGCGTCGCATACATGCCGCAGGGCCTGGGGCGCAGCCTGTACGGAGCGCTTTCGGTGCGCGAGAACCTGGAATTCTTCGGGCGCCAGCGCGGTTTCGACCCGGCCTGGCGGCGCGAGCGCGAGACCGCGTTGCTGCGCGCCACCGGGTTGGAGCCCTTCGCCGCCCGCCTGGCCTCGCAGCTGTCGGGCGGCATGAAGCAAAAGCTCGCGCTGTGCTGCGCGCTGCTGCATGAGCCCGACCTGCTGGTGCTGGACGAGCCGACCACCGGGGTCGATCCCCTGTCGAGGGTGCAGTTCTGGGCGCTCATCGCGAGCATTCGTTCGCGCCGTCCGGACATGAGCGTGATCGTGGCCACCTCCTACCTCGACGAGGCGCGCGGCTTCGACTGGCTGGTGGTGATGGATGCCGGGCGCGTGCTGGCGAGCGGCGCGACGCGCGAACTGCTGGAGCGCGCCGGCAGCCATGACGTGGAGCAGCTGTTCGCGGGACTGGTCGCCGGGCCCGACGCGCCCGCTGCGACGCCCGCGTCGCAGCCGGTGCAGGCGTCGCGGCCAGTCGCGGCTCCGCTGGCCGAAGCCGGTTCCGCGGTGGTCGAGGCGCATGGCCTGAGCCGGCGCTTCGGCGATTTCGTCGCCGTCGACAGCATCGAGCTGAGCGTGCGCCGGGGCGAGATCTTCGGCTTCATCGGATCCAACGGTTGCGGCAAGACCACGACCATGAAAATGCTCACCGGGCTGCTGGCGCCCAGCGCCGGCAGCGTGCGGGTGCTCGGACGTGTGCCCGACGCGCGGGACCTGCAGGCGCGCAAGCGCGTGGGGTACATGACCCAGGGCTTCTCCCTGTGGACCGAGCTGTCGGTACGCCAGAACCTCGAATTGCACGCGCGCTTGTTCAGGCTGCCGGCGCAGCAGCGCGCGCAGGCCGTGGCGCGCGCGGCCCGACGCTTCGAACTCGAGGCGGTGATGGAACAGCTCGCGGCAGGCCTGCCGCTGGGGCAGCGCCAGCGCCTGTCCTTCGCGGTGGCGACCCTGCATGCACCGGAACTGCTGATCCTGGACGAGCCGACCTCCGGTGTCGACCCGCTGGCGCGCGACTGGTTCTGGCAGCGCATGCAGGATCTGGCGCGCGACGATGGCGTGACGATTTTCGTGTCGACCCATCGCATGAGCGAGGCCGAGCGCTGCGACCGCGTCGCGCTGATGCATGCCGGGCGGGTGCTCGCCACCGGCACGCCGCGGGAACTCACGCAGGCGCGCGGCGCAGCCACGCTGGAGCAGGCCTTCGTGCAGTGGATCGAGTCGGCGCAGCAGCAGGCGGCCCGGCCGGCCGCGGAATTCACCGTGACCCGTGCCGCGCCGCGACGTCGCGCGACCCTGCTGGCGCGTTCGGCGACCCGCCTGCTCGCGCACAGCTGGCGCGAGGCCCTGGAGTTGCTGCGCGATCCGGTGCGCGCGACCCTGGCGCTGGCCGGCAGCGTGCTGCTGCTGGTGATCATGGGCTATGGCATCAACCTCGACGTGCAGCACCTGCGCTTCGCCGTGCTCGACCGCGACCAGACCACCTTGAGCCGCGACTACGTGCGCGAATTCGCCAGCGCGCGCGAATTCAGCGAACGCGCGCCGCTGCGCAGCGACGCCGACATGGAGCGCAGGCTGCGCGACGGCGAGTTGGCGCTGGCGCTGGAGATCCCGCCGCACTTCGCTCGCGACCTGCAACGCGGGCTGAGCCCCGAGGTGGGTGCCTGGGTCGACGGCTCGATGCCGTCGCGCGCCGAGACCATCGACGGTTTCGTGCGCGCGGTGCACGCGTCGTGGCTGGCCCGGCGCGTCGCCGAACGCGTCGCGTCGCCGGCCGCGCCCCCGGTTGCCGGGATCGAGATCCGCTATCGCTACAACCCGGACCTGAGCAGCCTGGTGGCGATGGCCCCGGCGATCATCCCTTTGCTGCTGATGATGATCCCGGCGATGCTCGCCTCGCTGAGCGTGGTGCGCGAGAAGGAGCTCGGCTCGATCCTGAACTTCTACGTCGGTCCGTCCACGCGCCTGGAGTTCCTGCTGGGCAAGCAGATTCCGTACGTCGCGCTGGCGATGCTCAACGCCTTCGTGCTGTGGGCCTGGACCCGTGTCGTGTTCGGCGTGCCCTTCACCGGCAGCCTGCCCGCCTTCGCGCTGGGGTCGCTGCTGTATGTGGTCGACGCCACCGCGCTGGGCCTGCTGATGTCGAGTTTCCTGCGCACCCAGACCGCGGCGATCTTCGCCACCGCGATCGGAACCATGCTGCCGGCGGTGCAGTTCTGCGGGCTGATCGATCCGACCTCGTCGCTGCAGGGGCTGGGAGCGTGGATCGGGCGCGTGTATCCGACCACGCACTACCTGATCGTGTCGCGTGGAAGCTTCTCGAAATCCCTGGGGCTGTCGGCGCTCGGGCCGCAACTGCTGGCGCTGCTGCTCGCCGCGCCGGTCCTGCTGGGCGCCGGCGTGCTGCTGCTGCGCCGCCAGGAGTCCTGAAGACCGAAGGGGCACGGGCATGGCGCGGCTGTCCAACATCTGGAACCTGGGCCTCAAGGAGCTGCGCAGCCTGCGCCACGACCGCGCGATGCTGGTGCTGATCGTCTTCGCCTTCACGGCTGCGATCTACAGCGCGGCCACCGGAACTCCAGAGACTCTGCACCGTGCGCCGCTGGCCATCGTCGACGAGGACCATTCGCCGTTGTCGCAGCGGCTGCACGAGGCCTTCGGTCCGCCGTATTTCCTGCCGCCGCCGGCTATCTCGCTGCGCGACGTCGACGCGGCGATGGATGCAGGGCGCTACACCTTCGTGCTCGACATCCCGCCGCACTTCGAGCGCGACCTGCTGGGCGGACGCCAGCCGCAGCTGCAGCTCAGCGTCGACGCCACGCGCATGGCCCAGGCCTTCACCGGAGGGGCCTACGTGCAGGCCATCTGCGAGGGCGAGATCGCCGAGTTCCTGCAGCGCCATCGCGTCGCCGACACGACGCTCGATGCGCCGGCGCGCCTGGTGCTGCGCAACCGCTTCAACCCGGAATTGCGACCTGCGTGGTTCGGTGCGGTCGCCGAGCTGATCAACAACGTGACCATGCTGGGAATCGTGCTGACCGGTGCCGCGCTGCTGCGCGAGCGCGAGCACGGCAGCATCGAGCACCTGCTTGCGATGCCCCTGAGTCCCTTCGAGATCATGGCCGCGAAGGTGTGGTCGATGGGGCTGGTGGTGCTGCTCGGATGTTGTGCCTCGCTGTGGCTGGTCGTGCACGGGCTGATCGGGCTGCCGCTGCCGCGCTCGACCTGGGTATTCGTGCTGGGCGCGGCGCTGCAGATGTTCGCCGTCACCTCGATGGGAATCGCGCTGGGAACCCTGGCGCGCTCGATGCCGCAGATGGGGTTGCTGCTGATCCTGGTGCTGCTGCCGCTGGAAATGCTGTCGGGAGCCAGTACGCCGCGCGAGAGCATGCCCGAGGCGGTGCGCCTGCTCATGCTCGCGGCGCCGACCACGCACTTCGTCAGCCTGTCGCAGGCCACGCTGTTTCGCGGCGCCGGGTTGCGCGTGGTGTGGCCGCAGCTGCTGGCCATCGCCGGAATCGGCGCGGCGCTTTTCACCCTCGCGCTGGCGCGCCTTCGCAGCGCCATCGGCGCGATGGCAGGATGAACGACCCCCGCTCACTGCGTTCGCAGCCCCCCGAGGGGGCGCAGGCCTGGCTTGGGGCGGCCCTGCGCCAGGCCTGTGTGATGACGACCCCCGCTCACTGCGTTCGCAGCCCTGTGGAGGGCGTGGACACGGTCCTAGGATGCGTCGCGCATGATGAACATGCCGCTGTCGACGTCGTCGAGATGGGCGCTTTGTGCCTCGCGCTCGTCAGGGTCGGGTTCGCGCACCTCCAGGATGCGGTAGTGCACGCGCAGCGCCATGCCGGCCAGCGGATGGTTGCCGTCGAGTACCACCTTGCCCTCGGCGATGTCGGTCACGGTGAACAGGCTTCCCGGCTCAGCCGGCGCGCAGCCGCGCGGCAGCTGCTCGAACTGCATGCCCGGCTCGAGCAGCTCGGGGAAGAGCTCGCGGCGCTCCACGCGCAGGCGCTCCGGCTCGTAGTCGCCAAAGGCATCGGTGGGCTCGATCTGCAGCGCGCCGCTGTCTCCGGCCGACTTGCCCAGCAGCTCGCGCGAGATCGCCGGCAGCAGGTCGGCGCCGCCGACGTAGAAATCGCTTCCCTGCTCGTCCTCGGCGAGGGCTTCGTTCTGGGCATCGGTGAGGCGCCAGGCCAGCGTGACCACGGTGTCGGGTGCGACTTGCATGATGAGGGTGTTCCTGCACGGCTGCGGGACCCCGCGGCGCGCCGCGGGGCGTTGCGCCGCTCGTCACGGCGCCTTGGCCGGCACGCATCGCGCGCCTGACCCGACATTGTGCCCCCAACGCGCTTGCGCGCGCGAGTCGGCGGGGCATGCGGGGCTACACTGCCGTGCCGGCTCCCTCCTTCACGAACATGCTCCCGCGCCCGCGCGAAGTGCCTTTATCCCTGATCCGCTTCCCCGGCCTCGGCCGCCGCCGTTTCCTGCGCGAATACTGGCAGCGCAAGCCCCTGCTGGTGCGCGGGGCCGTGCCCGAACTGCAGGGGCTGATCGCTCGCCGCGAGCTGTTCCGGCTGGCGCTGCGCGACGACGTCGAGGCGCGGGTGATCCGGCGCGACGCAACGCGCTGGCAGGTGTGCCATGCCCCGCTTTCCCGCCGTGACCTGCCGGCGCTGCGCAGCCCGGACTGGACCCTGCTGGTGCAGGGCGTGGACCTGCACGACGAGCGCGTCGCGCAATTGCTGCAGCGCTTTCGCTTCCTGCCCGATGCGCGGCTCGACGACATCATGATCTCGTGGGCCAGCGATGGCGGCGGCGTGGGGCCGCACGTGGATGAATACGACGTGTTCCTGCTGCAGGCGCAGGGGCGCAGGCGCTGGCGCATCGGCGCGGTGGCCGACCCCCGGATGCAGCCCGGGCAGCCGCTGAAGCTGCTTCGCGACTTCCGTCCGGAGCAGGAATTCACGGTCGAGCCTGGAGACCTGCTGTACCTGCCCCCAGGCTGGGGGCACGACGGCATCGCGCAGGGCGAATGCATGACCTGCTCGGTGGGTTTTCGCGCACCTCCAGGCGATGAATTGTTGCGTCAGCTGCTGTGGAAGATGGCCGAGGAACTCGAACCGTCACCGCGCTACAGCGACCGCGGCAAGGTTGGCGAGGCGGTGGCCGCGCATCCGGCGCGCCTGCCTGACGACATGGTTCGCTTCGTCGCCGCGGCCTTCGCGCGGCTTCGTCCCGGGCAGCGCGACTTCGCGCGCGCGCTCGGGGAACTGCTGACCGAGCCGAAGCAGGAAGTGGTGTTCGAGGCGGAGCAGGCGGCCGGGCTTGCGCGACGGGTCGCGCGCGCGGGGCTGCGCCTGGACAGGCGCAGCCGCATGCTCTGGTCGGCGGCATGCGTGATGATCAATGGCGAGAGCGTGCCCGCGGCGCTCGCGCGCTCGCGCGTGTTGCGTCGCCTGGCCGACACGCGCAGCCTCGACGCCGCCAGCTACGCGGGGGCCGACGCCGCGGAACGGGGTTTGTTGTTGCAGTGGTGCCGACTGGGTTGGGCTCACGCGGGAGCCGGCGCTGACGGCACGGGGAGGGCGCATGCAGGATCCGACGACGACGCATGACGACGGGGGCGCGGGCAGCGTGCTGGAAGGCCGCGACGCGTGGCGGCAGGCCTTGCGCGACGGGCTGCGCGATCCCGGCGTGGAGTTCTGCATGTACAGCGATGACTACCGCGACTGGCCGCTGGGCGAGGCCGAGGTGGTGCAGGCGCTGCAGCAATGGGGCTTCGGCTTGCGCAACCCCTGTGTGCGCATCCTGGCACGTGACTATTCGGTGATCCTGCGGGATTTTCCCCGCTTCGTCGCTTGGCGCACCGACTTCTCGCATGTGCTGGAGTGCCGCGAACTCCCCGCAGGAATCGAGGCACCTCCCGAAGGCCTGTGGCTGCGCGAGACGGGCGTGCTCGCGCTGCCGGCGCAGCATGGACGGCGCAGCGTGCTGACACGGGGGGCCGCCTGGAGGGCGTCCGTGGAAGCCTTCGAGCAGGCCTGGGAGGTGGCGGAACCCGGGTTCGTGTCGCGATTGCTTGGTTTGTGAACAATTAGCAACATCGTGATGCATTTGTGACAAGGCTATCGGGGCAAACCCTTGGCGGAGCTATACTTGCGCATTGAACTACATGCCGTCCTTGCGGTCGGCGGGTTCGCGTTCCAAAATACCCTCCGGAATCACCCGGTTCTCACTGCCTGTTCCTGATCTGACGCTTGAGGATACAAATGAAAAAGTCCGTGCTGTTGGCTTCGATGATCGCTGCGCTGGCCCTGGCCGCTTGCGGCAAGAAGGAAGAAGCCGCCCCCGCGTCGGCGCCGGCCTCGGCCGCTGCTCCGGCCTCCGCACCGGCTTCCGCCGCTGCGCCGGCAGCCTCGGCTGCTGCCCCGGCTGCCGCCCCGGCTGCGTCGGCTGCCGCATCCGCCCCGGCTTCGGCCGCGAGCGCCCAGAAGTAAATCGCATACCGCAGCGGGCCTGGGTCCGCTGCGGTTTTGCGTGCTTCGAGGAAGGCCAGCTTCGGCTGGCTTTTTTGTTGCCCGCGCGCCGCGTGACCCGCTGCCTGCGTGTCCCGCGCAGCAAAAAGGCCTGTCGATCGACAGGCCTTTTTGTCTGCCCCGCCGTGCGCGACGGGGACCCGGACCGGCGGTCGCGCCTTGCGGTGCGAGCGCCCTGTCGCTTACTTCAGCTTGCTTTCCTTGTACACCACGTGCTTGCGTGCGACCGGGTCGAATTTGGCGATTTCCATCTTCTCCGGTTGGGTGCGCTTGTTCTTGGTCGTGGTGTAGAAGTGACCGGTACCGGCGGTCGACTCCAGCTTGATCTTTTCACGTCCGCCCTTGGCCATGGCGCGTCACTCCTGTTGCTGGTGTTGCTGGTAAGGGGGTTCAGGCTTCGCCGCGCGCGCGCAGGTCCGACAGCACGGCATCGATGCCGACCTTGTCGATCAGGCGCAGCCCTGCGTTCGAGATGCGCAGGCGCACGAAACGATTCTCGCTTTCGACCCAGATCCTGCGATATTGCAGGTTGGGCAGGAAACGACGCTTGGTCTTGTTGTTCGCGTGGGAAACATTGTTGCCCACCATCGGCGCTTTGCCGGTAACCTGACAGACGCGTGCCATACAGCACTCCACTTGAATAAGCGTTGGCAAAAACGGGCATTGTACACGGTGTTTGCCGAGATCCCAAGCACCGGCCAGTCCCATGCGGCGAATCATCCGGTGCTGGCGCCCTGCGCAGAGGGCTTGCTCGTTCGCTCGCAGGGCAGCGTACACAGCTGCAGCCAGCGCGGCGTGGCGCCTTGCAGGCGCAGGCTGCTGAGGCTGCCGCCCCACAGACAGCCGCTGTCCAGGCACAGCGCATCGTGGCTCCACGACAGCCCCAGCGTCGACCAGTGCCCGAAGGCGATCGGCGTGCCGCGGCTGGCGCGCCCGGGAACCGCGTACCAGGGCAGCAGTTCCGGGGGCGCGCCGCCCGGGGCCTGCTTGCAGTGAAAGTCGATGCTGCCGTCGCGCGTGTCGATGTAGCGCAGACGGGTCAGCGCATTGACGCTCAGGCGCCAGCGCTCGGCGCCTTGCAGTTGCTCCGACCAGATCGCCGGCTGGTTGCCGAACAGATGGCCGAGGAAGGCGCGCAGATCGGCGCCGCGCAGTTGCTGCTCGACCTCGCCGGCCAGCGCCAGGGTCTGCTGCACGCTCCATTGCGGCATCACGCCGGCATGCACGAGCAGCCAGCCCTGCTCGAACAGGGCCAGCGGGCGCTCGCGTACCCACTGCAGCAGTTTGTCCCGGTCGGAGGCCTGGAGAATGTCGTCGAGGGTGTCGCTGCGGTGCGCGCGGCGCACGCCCTCGGCCACCGCGAGCAGGTGCAGGTCGTGGTTGCCCAGCAGGCATTGCGCCGCGTCGCCCAGGCGCATCAGCAGGCGCAGGCAGGCCGCCGAGCCGGGGCCGCGGTTGACCGCGTCGCCCAGCACCACCACGCGATCGTTCGCCGGGTCGAAGCGCAGCGCGTCGAGCAGGCGCGCGAAGGCCTCGTCGCATCCTTGCAGGTCCCCGATCAGATAAGTGGCCATCGCAGCTCGACGTGAGAAAATGCCATTTTGCCTCGGACGGGCGCCCGCCGGGCCGCCCGCTACCCGATGGCAGGCAATCCCGAATCGCACGCAATCCCAAATCGCACGCAATCCATGGCGCAACTCGATCCCTCGCTGTTCAAGGCCTATGACATCCGCGGAGTCGTCGACCGCTCCCTCACCACGCACGCCTGCGAGCACATCGGGCGTGCCTACGCCACGCTGGCGCGCGCGCGCGGGCAGCAGGCGGTCTACATCAGCCGCGACGGGCGCGATTCGGGTCCGCAGTTGTCGGCCGCGCTGGCCGCCGGGCTGCGCGCGGCGGGGATGGACGTGGTCGACCTCGGCATGAACGCGACCCCGATGCTGTATTTCGCCTGCGCGACCACAGGCATTCCCAACGGTATCCAGATCACCGGCAGCCACAACCCGCCCGAGTACAACGGGCTGAAGATGGTGCTGGGCGGCGACGCGCTGCACGGCGAGGACATCTCCGCGCTGCGCGACATCACGGTTTCCGAGCAGTACGCCCAGGGACAGGGCGCGCTGCGCAGCGAGAGCATCGTCGAGCCCTATCTGAAGCGCATCGTCGACGACGTGCGCCTGGCGCGCCCGATGCGCGTGGCGGTGGACTGCGGCAACGGCGTGGCGGGGGCCTTCGCGCCGCAACTGCTGCGGCGCCTGGGTTGCGAGGTGACCGAGCTGTTCTGCGAAGTCGACGGAAGCTTCCCGAACCATCATCCGGACCCCGCCGATCCGCACAACCTGGAGGACCTGCAGCGCGTGCTGCGAGGGACCGATTGCGAGATCGGCCTGGCCTTCGACGGCGACGGCGACCGCCTCGGCGTGGTCACGAAGAGCGGCCAGGTGATCTGGCCCGACCGCCAGCTGATGCTGTATGCGGCCGACGTGCTGAGCCGCCATCCCGGTGCGCCGATCATCTACGACGTCAAATGCACCGCCAACCTCGATCCCTGGGTGCGGCGCCACGGGGGCGAGCCGATGATGTGGCGCACCGGCCACTCGCTGATCAAGGCGCGCATGAAGCAGGTCGGCGCGCCGCTGGCCGGCGAGATGAGCGGGCACATCTTCTTCAAGGACCGCTGGTACGGCTTCGACGATGCGCAGTACGGCGCGGCGCGCCTGCTCGAGCTGCTGGCGCGCGCGCCCGACGCGCAGGCAGAGCTGCTGGGGTTGCCCGACTCGGTGTCGACGCCGGAGCTGAAGATCCCGACCGAGTCGCAGCAGCAGTTCGAACTGTGCGAGCGCCTGCAGCGCGAAGGCCGGTTCCCGTCGGCGCGCCACATCCACACCATCGACGGCGTGCGTGCCGAATACGACGACGGCTTCGGGCTGGCCCGGCCGTCCAACACCACGCCGTGCGTGGTGCTGCGCTTCGAGGCCCGCGACGAGCAGGCGCTGGCGCGCATCCAGCAGGAGTTCCGCGACGCGCTGCTGCGCCTGCAACCCGGGCTGCGGCTGCCGTTCTGAAGCGCGTCACTCCATGCCCGACAACCGCCCGCTGAGGGTCCTGCTGGTGAAGACCAGCTCGATGGGCGACATCGTGCAGGCCTTGCCGGTGTTGCACGACATCCTGGAGCACCGCCCGGGATCGAGCATCGAATGGCTGCTGGAGCCCGGGTACGCCGACCTGTTGCGCGGCCATCCCGCCGTGTCGCGGATCATCGAGGTGCCGTGGCGCAGGTGGTGGCGCCATCCGCTGGCTGCCGCCACGCGCCGTCAGTGGCGCGCGCTGCGCGCCGAACTGGCCTCGCGCCACTTCGACGCGGTGATCGACCTGCAAGGCCTGTTCAAGAGCGCGCTGCTGGCGCGCATGGCCCATGGCACCCGCTACGGCTGGAAGGGGCGGGCCTGCCGCGAGCCGCTGGCCGCGGTGCTGTATGACCGGCGCATGCAGGCGCCGCCCTTCGATCGCCTGGCGGCGGTGGTGCGCTATCGACGCCTGTGCGCCTGGGCGCTGGATTACGAGCCGCGTGGCGAACCGGTGTACGGGCTGCGTCCGACGCCTCTGCGCCCGCAGTGGCTGCCGGGGGTGGCGCCGTTCGCGGTGCTGCTGTCGGCCACCGCACGCGACGAGAAGCTGTGGCCCGAGGCTTCATGGGTGGAACTCGGGCGCCAGCTGCGCGCACGCGGCGTGGCGCTGCTGCTGGCCTGGGGGGACGAGCCGGAGCGCGAGCGCGCGGCGCGCATCGGCGCCGCCATCGCGAGCGAGCCGGCTGGCGGCGACGCGCCACCGGTGGCGGTGGCTCCCGAGCGCATGGCGCTGGCGCAGTGGGCCCGGGTGTTCGCCGCCAGCGCGCTGGTGGTCGGGGTCGACACCGGCCTGAGCTTTCTCGCCGCGGCGGTCGAGCGCCCGGTGGTGGGCATCTACACCGCGACCTCGCCGCTGCAGGTGGGCATCCAGTCGAGCTCGCCGCATCGCAACGTCGGTGACGTCGGGCAGGTGCCGAGCCCGGCGCAGGTGCTGCAGGCCGCCCTCGAGATGCTGGGCCGCGGTGCGTTCCCGGCGAGCCCCGCGTGAGTCCGGCCGAGCGTCGCGCGTTGCGCCTGTACACGCTTGCGTGGCGGGTGCTGGCGCCGCTGGCCGTGCTGCGCCTGCTGTGGCGTTCGCGCCGGGACGCGCGCTACCGCGCCCATCTGGGGGAGCGCTTCGGGCATTACGCGTTGCCGCCCGCGGCGCCCGAGCCCGAAGCCCCGCTGCTGTGGCTGCACGCGGTGTCGCTGGGCGAGACGCGTGCCGCTGCGCCGCTGATCGAGGCGCTGCGCCACGAGCTGCCGCGCATGCGCCTGCTGCTGACACACACCACGCCGACCGGTCGCGCCGCCGGCGCCGAGTTGCTGCGCGACGGCGATGTGCAGGCCTGGCTGCCCTACGACCTGCCAGGGTCGGTACGGCGATTCCTCGGACATTTCCGGCCGCGGGTCGGGGTGCTGATGGAGACCGAGCTGTGGCCGAACCTGGCGCGCGGTTGCGCCGAAAGTTCGGTCGCGCTGCTGCTGGCCAACGCGCGGCTGTCGCCGCGCAGCGCGGCGCGCTGGGGCCACTGGAGCGCGCTGGCCGGTGCCACCTGCGGTGCGCTGGCCGGCGCCGCCGCGCAGACCGGAGGAGACGCATCGCGCTTGCGCGCGCTGGGCGTGCGCGACGTCGTGGTGGCCGGCAACCTCAAGTTCGACCGGCGCGGCGACGCCGGGTTGCGCGGCCTCGGAAGGCAATGGCGTGCGGCCGCCGGGCGTCGCGTGCTGGTGCTGGCGTCCACCCGCGAGGACCGTGGCGTGGCCGAGGAGCGCTTGCTGCTCGACGCGATGCCGCAGGGGCTGGCGTCGCGCGCGCTGGTGGTCATCGTGCCGCGACATCTGGAACGCGTACCGGCGTTGCGGGCGATGCTCGAACAGCGCGGTCTCGAGTACGGGATGCGAAGCAGCGGCGCGCCCGATGCACGCATGGCGGTGTGGGTCGGCGACAGCATCGGCGAGATGCCCGCGTACTACGCGATGGCCGATGCCGCCTTCATCGGCGGCAGCCTGCTGCCGCTGGGGGGGCAGAACCTGATCGAGGCCTGCGCGGAATCCTGCCCGGTGGTGATCGGTCCGCACGTGTTCAATTTCCCACAGGCGGTGGAGCAGGGCGAGCAGGCGGGCGCGGTGCGCCGCGCGCCGCACGCCGCGGCGGCGTGGGAGCAGTTGCTGGAGTGGCTGGACGACGAGCGCGCCCTGCAGCGCGCACGCCGCGACGCGCAGGCCTTCAGCGCGGCGCACCGCGGCGCTGCGCGCGCGCAGGCCAGCTGGATCGCGCAGCGCCTGCGCGGGGCCCTTCAGTAGGTGGGAACCGAGGGGTCGATCTCGCGCGACCACGCGGTGATGCCGCCCTGCAGGTTGTAGACCTGCTCGAAGCCGTTCTGCAGCAGGAAATTGGCCACCTGGGTGCTGCGCCCGCCGGTGCGGCACATGATCAGCAGTTTCTTCCCCCGCTCGAGCTCCGACTGGCGCAGCGGGACGGTAGCCATCGGGATCGGCGTGCAGCGGAAGCGCTCGTGGCGGATGCTGGCGCGCTCGAGTTCCCACGGCTCGCGCACGTCCACCACTTGCCAGGAGTCGAGTTCCTGCGGGCGGTTGTCGAGCAGGTCGCAGAGTTCACCGACCGTGAATTGCGCAATCGTCATGACGGATCCTGGGTTGCGTGCGCGCGGCCGCGGGAGGCGGTCGCGCCGGGGGGCGAAAAGCGTAGCTTAGCCGCTGGCCCGCCTGCGCGGGCCGTGCTTGCCGCAGGCCTGGGCCTTCAGAAGCGAAAGCGCGGCGCCTCGGCGAAACCATGCAGGCGCGGGGCGACCGTATCGAACAGGTCGACCACGCGTGACTCGCGCTGCGCGGTGCGCGTGAGCAACTGCGCGCGCATCATCGGCGCCTCGCCGACCACCGCGCAAAGGCGTCCGCCCGGCTTGAGGCGCTCGACCAGGGCCTGCGGAATCTGCGCCACCGAGCCGGACAGCACGATGACGTCGAACTCCCCGGGAGGCAGTTCCTTCGAGGCGTCCATGCAGCGCACGGTGGCGTTCATCACGCCGGACTGGCGCAACTGCTGCTGCGCGGTCTCGGCGAGCTCCGGATGGATCTCCAGGCTGAGCACGTGCGCCGCGCAATGTCCCAGCAGCGCGGCCATGAAGCCGCTGCCTGCGCCGACCTCGAGCACCCACTCGTGCTTGCGCACCGCCAGTTCCTGCAGCAGCCGCGCCTCGACCTTCGGCGCCAGCATGGTCTCGCCGCAGGGCAGCGGGATCTCCATGTCGGTGAAGGCCATCGAGCGGTAGGCCGGCGGCACGAAGTCCTCGCGTTTGACCGCGCCCAGCAAGTCCAGCACATCTTGATCCAGCACATCCCAGGGGCGGATCTGCTGCTCGATCATGTTGAAACGGGCTTGTTCGAAATCCATCGCGTGTACTCGACTCGTTC
>JAJYTY010000317.1 GCA_021792835.1 Pseudomonadota bacterium | reverse complement strand
TGAGGCCTCGAGGCGGCGGCCGGGCGGCGGCTTCGGGCCGCCGGCTCAGCCGGCTTCCTGCAGCGTGCGCAGCAGTTCCAGCGCCTGGTCGATACGCTGCACCGGATGCAGGCTCATGCCGTCGAACTGCTCGGGCTTGTGGCGCGGTGCGTTGGCCGCCGGAATGATGGCGGCCGAGAAACCGAGCTTGGCGGCTTCGCGCAGGCGTTCCTGGCCGCGCGGAGCGGGTCGGATCTCGCCGGCCAGCCCGACTTCGCCGAAAGCCACCAGGCCGCGCGGCAGCGCGCGGTTGCGCAGCGACGACTGGATCGCCAGCAACACCGCGAGGTCGGCCGCAGGCTCCGGCACGCGCACCCCGCCCACCGCGTTGACGAACACGTCCTGGTCGGCGCACGAGACCCCGGCGTGGCGATGCAGCACGGCCAGCAGCATGGCCAGCCGGGCGGGGTCGAGGCCCACGCTGAGCCTGCGCGGGCTGGGGGCGGCGGCGCTGTCGGCGAGCGCCTGGATCTCCACCAGCAGCGGGCGGCTGCCCTCCAGCGTGGCCAGCACGCACGAACCGGGAACCGGCGCACCGTGGTGCGACAGGAAGATCGCCGAGGGATTGGCCACGCCCTTCAGGCCGCGCTCGGTCATCGCGAACACGCCGAGCTCGCCGACGCCTCCGTAGCGGTTCTTGATGGCGCGGATCAGCCGGAAGCTGCTGTGCGTATCGCCCTCGAAGTACAGCACCGTGTCGACCATGTGCTCGAGCACCCGTGGTCCGGCCAGCGCCCCCTCCTTGGTCACATGGCCGACGAGCACGATGCAGGTGCCGGCCGTCTTGGCGTGGCGGGTCAGCTGCGCGGCGCATTCGCGCACCTGCGCCACCGAGCCCGGCGCCGACGACAACTGCTCGGTGTAGACGGTCTGGATGGAGTCGATCACGCACACCGCGGGGCGCTCGGCCGCGAGCGCATCGCCGATGCGTTCGAGCTGGATCTCCGCCATCAGGCGCACCTGCGCGTCCTGCAGCCCCAGACGCTGCGCACGCAGCCCGATCTGCGCCGCCGATTCCTCGCCGCTGACATACAGCACACGGGTGTCCGGAGCCAGCGACGCCAGGACCTGCAGCAGCAGCGTCGACTTGCCGATCCCGGGGTCGCCGCCGAGCAGCACGACGCTGCCGGCGACCAGTCCGCCGCCGAGTGCGCGATCGAGTTCGCCGATTCCGCTGGGCATGTGCTGCTGCGTCGCCGCCGGTACCGCGGCCAGGTCCTGCACGGTGGAGCCGGGGGCCAGCGGCGCCGGGCTTGCGCGCGCGGCGCCGGCGCCCAGCGCGCCGGAACGCGCCGGCGCCGCGGTACGGGTCTCGACCAGGGTGTTCCAGGCGCCGCAGTGCGGACAGCGGCCGAGCCACTGCGCCGACTGGCCCCCGCAGTCGCTGCAGACGAAGGTGCTGCCCGAGCGGGCCATTACTCGAGGTGCACCGGCACGCGGCGCGCCAGCGCGCACATCAGTTCGTAGCCCAGCGTGCCCGCGGCTTCGGCGACCTCGTCGATGCCCAGTTCGGCATCCATGTGCTGTCCCCAGCACAGCACGGGGCTCCCGATGTCGGCCGCGCGCCCGGCAGCGCGCACCGGGTCGAGGTCGACCGTCAGCATGTCCATCGACACCCGCCCGACGATGCGCGTGCGCACGCCGTCGACGACGATCGGCGTGCCGCTGGGGGCATGGCGCGGATAGCCGTCGGCATAGCCCACCGCCGCCACGCCGACGCGCATCGCGCGCTCGGCGCGAAAACCCGCGCCGTAGCCGATGGCGCTTCCCGGCTCGACGGTCTGCACGCCGATGATGCGCGTGCGCAGGCTCATCGCCGGGCGCAGGCCCCATTGCCGCGCGTCGGGCGCCAGCCCGGTCGGCGATGCGCCGTACAGCGCGATTCCCGGGCGCACCCAGTCGCCCAGCACGGCACCGGCATCGCGCCGCGGCGGCATCGCGTCGCTGCCGAAGCGCAGCAGCGCGGCGGAGTTGCAAAGGCTGCGCTCGCCCGGCAGTCCGTCGACTGCCGACTGGAATCGTTCCAGTGCGTCGTCGATGCCATCGGTGCCGTCCGCGGTGGCGAAGTGGGTCATGTGCGAGATCGCGCCGACGGCCGGGAGTTCCTGCAGGCGCTGCCACGCCGCGCGGTACTGCTGCGGCTCGAAGCCCAGGCGATTCATGCCGCTGTTGAGCTTCAGGAAGACCCGGTGCGCGCGCGCCTTGCGCCGCGACGCCAGCCAGTGGATCTGCGCCGTGTCGTGCACGACGTGCCACAGGTTGAGGCGCTCGCAGGTGGCGAGGTCGTCCAGCCCGAAGCAGCCCTCGAGCAGCAGGATCGGGCCGCCCCAGCCGAGCGCACGCAGGGTTTCCGCCTCGGCCAGGTCGAGCAGCGCGAATCCGTCCGCCGCGCGCAGCGCCGGAAAGGCGCGCTCGATGCCGTGACCGTAGGCGTTGGCCTTGACCACCGCCCACACGCGCGCGCCACCGGCGGCGGCGCGCGCTCGCGCCAGGTTGTGGCGCAGGTTGTCGACGGAGACGGTGGCCTGGATCGGACGCGGCATGGCGCCCGCCAGTGTAGTGCCTGAGCCAGGCGGCACGGTGCAGGCCCTGTGCTATAAAGATCCGTTGCCTCGCGGGCCGGCTCGGCGCGCGCTCGGGCGCGCGGGGCGCGTCGCCCG
>JAJYTY010000316.1 GCA_021792835.1 Pseudomonadota bacterium | reverse complement strand
GGGCGGCAGGGTGATGGAGGCGGACTGGAAGCAGGCCGAGCTCAATGCGCTCGCGTCCTTACCGGGCATCCGTGCGACCGTGGTGTGCCGGCCGGATGAGCAGAACCGGCTGGTCATCGAGCGCGCCGCCGGCGACATCGCCGACGCGTTCATCGAGGCGCATCGGGCGCGCGAACTGTATCCGGTGCTCGACCCGCGGGATGCGCGCGGACGCGGGCTCGTTGCGAGGACCTGGATCACCGATTCTCAGCAGCAGATCGCCGCGTATGAGCTCGACAGTCGCACCCAGCCCTGGCGGGCGCTGATGCAGGAGTTCGGTATCCGCAGCTCCGTGACCATCCCGGTGCATCGACACGGCGCACTACATGCCGTGCTGATGCTCTTCGGAGCGTATCCGCACCAGTTCGCCTCCGGCTGGATGCACACCTGGCGCCTGTCGCTGCAGAATCGCTGGGATCAGATGACGAGCCTGTCGCAGAGCCGCTGGTCAGCGATCGATACCGGCCAGGCGGCGCAGGTCAGGTCACTTCTCTACGGCGGCGGCGTGACGCTGTCGGTGCAGCCGGTCGTGGATCTGTCGAATGGCATGCTGATGAAGGTGGAGGCGCTGGCGCGCCTGCGCACGCCGCAGGGCGCGCTCCTGGCTCCCGGACAGTTTCTGCCCGCGTTGGGAGAGACGGACCTCGATTCGCTGTTCCGTCAGATGCTGCAGCAGGGACTCGGCCACCTGCGGCGCTGGCGCAGCGAACACCTGGACATCGGGCTGTCGATCAACCTCGCGCCGAGCTCCGCGGTGCATCCGGACTGTGCCCGATGGGTCGAAGAGGCGCTGCGCGAAGCGCAGCTGGCGCCGCAGCACCTGACGCTCGAACTGCTCGAGAGTCAGGCGTTGGAGGCCAACGCGGTGGACGAGGCCATTGCGCGCCTGGCAGCCACGGGCGTCAAGATTGCCATGGACGATCTGGGATCCGGATTCAGCAGCCTGCGTCGTCTGGCCGATCTGCCGTTCGACGTGATCAAGGTCGACCAGGGCATCATCAAGGATCTCACCCGCGATCCGATCAAGGCATTGAGCCTGATCCGGACCGTGGTGCAGATCGGGCAGGATCTGGAGCGTGACGTGGTGGCCGAGGGTCTGGAGGATCCGGGGAGCATCGAGGCGGCGATCGTGCTCGGCTGCCGCCTCGGGCAGGGATACGCGCTGGCGCGCCCCATGCCGGCCGAGGCGCTCCCCGATTGGATCAGGACCCAGCCCTTTCACGGGCGCGACGGCGCGGCGGTGCATAGCCGGGTGGGCGCCTTGGCCTACCAGTGGATGGCGATGCACGACACGCTGCACCTGCGCCATGCGGGCGAGATCGGCGCGTGCCCGATTACGCGGTGGCTGATCGCCGAGGGCATTCAGGATCAAGAGTTGCTGGATGCGCACGGGACGATCCACGGCCCCACGCCCGAATCGACCCGCATGCAGGCCATGCGACAGATGCTGCAGTGGCTGACGCGGAACATCCGCGAACCTCCACCGGAACTCACGCGCTGAGCCGCGCCACCGCAGCGCTGTGCCCGGCGTGCCGGGAAGGCCTTCGGCTTACGGGGTGGGACGGGTCGCGGGGGGCGCCTCCGAGGGCAGCGGCACGAATCCTTCCGTGTGGATGCGCTCGGGCTGGGCGCCGAGTCGCTTCACGGCCGCCACGCAGCTGTCGACGAAGGCCGGGCTGCCGGCGACGAACACGCTGAACGCGGACAGATCCGGGTACAGATCGGGCAGGATGTCGGGGATTCTGCCGTGGCGCGTGCCGTCGCGGCGCTCGCGGGTCAGGGTGGGCACGAAACTGAAATTCCGGTGGCGCGCGCGCCAGAATTCGATCAACCCGCGGCAGTACAGGTCTGCCTCGGTGCGAGCCGAGAACAGCAGCGCGACCGGTGCGTTGTAGCCCCGACGCAGGGCCGCCTCGGTGAGCGACAGAATCGGCGCCAGCCCCGAGCCGGCCGCAAGACACAGCACGGGAGTCTGCACCGACGGATCGCCGATGAACGTGCCGTAGGGGCCTGAAATCTGCACCGGGTCGCCGATGCGCACCTCCCTGTGCAGCCAGCCGCTGGTCTCGCCGGGTTCCTGGCGTGTCACCTGCAGCGTCAGCTCGCCGTCGGGGCGCGGTGCGCTCGCGATGGAATAGGCGCGCGGCCGGGTGGCGCCGGGCTTGCGCAGCGTCACGTACTGTCCGGGCCAGAAGCGCATCGGATTGCCGATCGGCCGCAGTCGAAGCTCGACGATGACCGGCGTCCGCTCCAGCCGCTCGACCACGATGAACGGCAGGTCCTCGGCCGGCGGGAACAGCCGCGGACGCGCCTCGGTCGAGCCCCACTCGATGGTCATTTCCTGCGAGAGCGGCTTGGCCATGCACATCAGGCCGAAGCCCGCGTGGCGTTCCTCCGCGGACAGGGCCATGTCGAGCACGAAGCCCTGGTCGAAGGTGCCTGAGAGCACCCGGACCTTGCACTCGCCGCAGGCGCCCGCGCGGCAGTTGTTGGGCAATGCGAAGCCGGCGCGCTCGAGTGCCGCGAGGACGGTATCGCCTTCCTGGCACTCGACGGTGACCTGGGACGGCGCGAGACGGATGACGGACATAGAGGAAGAGCCTGCCTGAGGTCAGAACACCGGAATGATGTCCTTCATGTCGACATCGGTGATTTCCTGGCCCGAGAT
>JAJYTY010000315.1 GCA_021792835.1 Pseudomonadota bacterium | reverse complement strand
TGGCCGCCGCGCGGCCCGGGGCCGGCTCCGGGCCCGGGACCCGCGGCAGGCCCGCGCAGCGGCATGTCGGGAAGACGCACGCCGCGTTCGCGCGCGCGCTCCTGCATTTGCCGGTGATGCTCCAGGCGGATGCGTTCGCGCTCGCGCGCGGTATGCGCATTGCGCAGGCGCTCGCGATATTCCAGGCGCTCGTGAGAGCTCATCAACTGGCTGCCGTAGATCACCGGCTCGCGCGGCTGCGCGACGGCCGTGGCGGTCAGTCCGGGTCCGAGCAGCAGCGCGCCGAGCGCGATCGCAAGCAGGCGGGAACGGGGCTTCATGGCAAGTCTTCCGGGGGCGGTGGCGACACCGGCGGGCACCGGGCGCGGCCCGATGCCGCGCCGCCAGGCACGCATTCCCAGGCTAGGGGTCGGCCGTCGCGGCGGCCTTGACGGCCATCAACTACGCGTCGGGCCCGCCCCGGCTGCCAGGTCGAACAGGCTCGTGGCCTCGAGTTCGAGCACCTGCGCGCCGGCCGCGTTGCGCAGTTCCCATTGCCAGCGCAGGATGCCCAGCTCGGGCCGGCCGCGGCTGCGACGTGCCTGCAGCACGCGCGCCCGCAGGCGCAGCTCGTCGCCCGGGCGCACCGGGTGCGGCCAGCGCACGCGCTCCAGGCCCGGCGAGGCGAAGGACTCGGAGCCCGCCAGCACATGGTCCACCACCAGGCGCATGGCGATCGAGCAGGTGTGCCAGCCGCTGGCGATCAGCCCGCCCAGGCGATGGCGCGCCGCGGCGCGAGGGTCGGTGTGGAACCACTGCGGGTCGTAGCGCGTGGCGAAGTCGATGATCTCCGCCTCGCTGACCCGGTAGGGGCCGGCCTCGATCAGCTGGCCTTCATGGAATTCGGCGAACAGCATCGCGGCGCCGCCGTTCAATCCGGCGACGGGCGGCGCGCGCCGGTGCGGGCCCTGTCGCGCAGCAGCGGGCTGACGCGGTAGCGTTCACCGCGGTAGTGCAGGTCCAGCGCGTCCAGCAGCGTCGCCGGGTCGCCGGCGCCGAGGCGGTGCCAGCGCGCCAGCCACTCGAAGGGGCCGGCGGGGTAGTTGACCCCGAGTTTCATCGCGTGGTCGGCGGCGTCCATGCTGCACGCGCCCTGGTGCACGGCGTCGGCCGCCTCGTTGACCAGCATGGCGATGGTGCGCGCGACCACCAGCCCCGGCACGTCGCGCAGGCGCAGCGGCTGCCAGCCCAGCAGGTGCAGCCAGCGCGGCGCCTGCTGCACCCAGTCCGGCGAGGCGTCGGCGCTGGCGGCCCACGCCAGCGCAAGCCCGGAGTCGTCGCGCAGCGGCAGGTCGAACACCGCGACATCGGCGCCCAGCTCGGTGGCGTTGCGCCCGTCGCTCAGGCACAGCCGCGCGTCGTCGACCCGCAGGCCGCACCAGTCGGCATGCGCATCGTGCTCGAAGGCGTGGCCGGCCGCGCGCAGCGCCTCGCCGATGCGTTCGGCCAGCGCGCCGCTGCCCGCCAGCAGCAGCCGGGCCGCCGGCGCGCGAGGTGCCAGCAGGTCCTCGGCGGCGGGTCGTGCCGCGGGCACGTCGGCGCCCGCCGCGTGGTCGTAGAAGCCGCGCCCGCTCTTGCGGCCAAGCAACCCGCCGTCGACCAGCTCGCGCTGCAGCAGCGAGGGCTGGAAGCGCTTGTCGAAGAAGTTCGCCTCGTACACCGCTTGCGTCACCGCGAAGTTGGTGTCGTGGCCGATCAGGTCCATCAGCTCGCAGGGTCCCATGCGGAAGCCGGCCCCGCGCATGCAGGCGTCGAGCACCTCGGGAGCGGCCGCCTGCTCCTGCAGCAGCGCCAGGGTCTCGGCGTAGTAGGGGCGGGCGATGCGGTTGACGATGAAGCCGGGCGTGGAGCGCGCATGCACCGGGGTCTTGCCCCAGGACCGGGCGAGATCGAACACCTGCTGCGCGACCGTCGGCGAGGTACGCAGCCCGCTGACCACCTCGACCAGTTTCATCAGGGGCACGGGGTTGAAGAAGTGCATGCCGACCATGCGCCCAGGGTGCTTCATGTCGCGCGCCAGCGCGGTGATCGACAGCGACGAGGTGTTGCTGGCCAGCACGCAATGCTCGTCGACCAGCTGCTCCAGGCGCGCCAGCAGCTCGCGCTTGGCGTCCAGGCTCTCGACGATGGCCTCGACCACCAGCGCGCAGTCGGCGGCGTCCTCCAGCGACGGCACCGGTTCGATGCGCGCCAGCGCCTCGGCGGCCTGCGGGGCCTGCAGCCGGCCCTTGGCCACCAGGGTGTCGAAGGTCGCCGCGAGTCGCTCGCGCGCCTGCCGCGCGGCTCCATCGCGCGCGTCGAACAGCGCGACACGCTGCCCCGCCTGGGCCGCCACCTGGGCGATTCCGGCGCCCATGATGCCGGCGCCGACGACCAGCACGCGCGCCTGGCGCAGCGTGCCGGGAGTGGCCGCCGCGGCGGCCTCGGAATTCGTCATGTCAATAGGTCTCCAGATGCAGGCGGCCCTGCTCCTTCCAGCTCGAGGCCGTGGATTCCCAGGGCATGCCGGACTGCACGACCACATCGCGAAGCGCGAGCAGCACGCCGTCCTCCATCGCCTTGAGTCCACAGACGTAGATGTGGGTATTGTCGTCGCGCAGCAATGGCCCGAGGTCGGCGGCGCGCTCGCGCATCAGGTCCTGCACGTAGCGCTTGGGGCTGCCCGGGGTGCGCGAGAACGCCAGGTGGATGTAGATG
>JAJYTY010000069.1 GCA_021792835.1 Pseudomonadota bacterium | reverse complement strand
CCGCGCGCAGCCGGGCCTGCGGCGCGTGCAGCAGGCCGTGCAGTCCGCCGAAGGCGTCGAGCAGGCGCTGCCCGAGCTGCAGCGCGCTGCAGCCGCGCAGGCCGCTGCGCAGCAGCAGCGCGACCAGTTCGGCGTCGGCCAGCGCCTGCGGACCCCGCGCCAGCAGTTTTTCGCGGGGGCGCGCGGCGGGGGGGAGGTCGGCGATGCGGGTGGACATGCTGGCGGCTTGCCTGCGGATGCCTGCGGGGTCCCTACAATGGGGGTTTGCGGCCTCGGCAACCACCGCCGGCCGGCCGTCACGACACAGTTTATCGACACCGTGGCCTGCGTTCGACCCGACTCCCTGCTGACCCTTCACTACCGCCTGGCCGACCCCGAAGGGCGTGCCTGGGTGGACACCTTCGGCCACAACCCGGCCACGCTGAGCCTGGGCGTGCAGCAGCTCGCGCCGGCGCTGGAGCAGTGCCTGCTGGGCCTGGAGGAGGGCGCGCAGGCGCGCTTCGAGCTGCCCGCCGACGCCGCCTTCGGCCCGCGCGACCCGCAGCGCGTGCAGCGCGTGCCGCGCAGCATGCTGCGCCAGTACCTGCCCGACGGCGTGCGCCTGGCGGTGGGCGACGCGGTGCAACTGGCCGGACTGAGCTCGGCCAGCGGGGCCAGCGCGGCCGCCACGGTCAGCGCCGCCGACGACGAGGTGGTCGAGCTCGACTTCAACCACCCGCTTGCCGGCAAGGCCGTCGTGTTCGACGTGCAGATCCTGGGGGTGCTGTGAACTCCCCGGCCGTCGACGCGATGGACGTGCTGCTGGCCAGCCCGCGCGGCTTCTGCGCCGGCGTGGACCGCGCCATCGACATCGTCGAGCGCGCGCTGGAGCTGTTCGGCGCGCCGATCTACGTGCGCCACGAGATCGTGCACAACACCACCGTGGTGCAGAGCCTGCGCGCCAAGGGCGCCGTGTTCGTCGACGAGCTCGACGATGTTCCCGCCGGCGCGACCCTGGTGTTTTCCGCGCACGGCGTGTCCAAGGCGGTGCGCGAGCAGGCGCAGGCGCGCCAGCTGAAGATCTTCGACGCCACCTGCCCGCTGGTGACCAAGGTCCACGTGGAAGTGGCGCGCATGCGCGCCGAGGGCCTGCACCTGGTGATGATCGGGCACGCCGGGCATCCGGAGGTCGAGGGCACGATGGGCCAGGCCGACGGCGTGCACCTGGTGCAAAGCGAGGCCGACGTCGCGCAGCTGCCGTTCCCCGAGTCGGACGCGGTGGCCTACGTGACCCAGACCACGCTGTCGGTGGACGACGCCGCGGCGGTGGTCGCCGCGCTGCGCGCGCGCTACCCGCGGCTGCGCGAACCCAAGCGCCAGGACATCTGCTACGCGACGCAGAACCGGCAGGACGCGGTCAAGTTCATGGCCCCGCAGGTGGACGTGGTGATCGTGGTCGGCAGCCCCAGCAGTTCCAACTCCAACCGCCTGCGCGAGGTCGCGGCGCGGCTGGGCCGGCCGGCCTACATGGTCGACACCGCGGCCGACCTGCGCGCGGCCTGGCTGCAGGGCGCGCGGCGCATCGGCGTGACCGCCGGCGCGTCGGCCCCGGAAAAATTGGTGCAGCAGGTCATCGACCGCCTGCGCGAACTCGGCGCGGCCGCGGTGCGCGAACTCGACGGAGTCGACGAGACCCTGCGCTTTCCTCTGCCGAAGGGGCTGGGGCCGAAGGCACAGCGAAGTTGAAGCCGGCGGCGCCCGCGCGCGCCGCCTTGCTCCGGGGCGGGCCCGCGCAGGCGGGTTCCGCTGTCCCGCAGTCATTGCATTCCGCACTCAACGGCTCTCCCATGCTGGACATCAATCTGTTGCGCAAAAACCTGGACGAGGTCGTCGCCCGCCTGAACACCCGCAAGCAGCCGCAGCCCTTCCTGGACGTCGAGCGCTTCCGCGCGCTGGAGTCCGAGCGCAAGCAGCTGCAGACCCGCACCGAGGAGCTGCAGGCACGGCGCAACCAGCTGTCGCGCCTGATCGGCCAGCACAAGTCGAAGGGCGAGGACGCCAGCGAGCCCATGCAGCAGGTGGCGGGCATCAAGTCCGAACTGGAGGCCTCGGCGGCGCGCCTGGAGCAGATCCAGCTCGAGCTGGGCGAGCTGCTGCTGGGGGTTCCGAACCTGCCGTACCCGGAAGTCCCGGTGGGGGCCGACGAGACCGGCAACCGCGAGGTCCGGCGCTGGGGCGAGCCGCGCAGCTTCGACTTCCCGGTGCGCGACCATGTCGACGTGGGGGCCGCGCTGGGCCTGGACTTCGAGGCCGGCGCGAAACTTTCGGGGGCGCGCTTCAGCGTGTTGCGCGGGCCGCTGGCGCGGCTGCACCGGGCGCTTGCGCAGTTCATGCTGGACCTGCACACGCAGCAGCATGGCTACACCGAGGCCTACGTGCCCTACGTGGTCAGCGCCGAGACCCTGCGCGGAACCGGCCAGCTGCCCAAGTTCGAGGCCGACCTGTTCGCGGTGCCGCGCGGGGAACTCGGCAACTTCTACCTGATTCCCACGGCCGAGGTGCCGCTGACCAGCCTGGTGCGCGACAGCATCGTGCCGGCCGAGCAGCTGCCGATGCGCCTGGTGGCGCATACGCCGTGCTTCCGCTCCGAGGCCGGCTCCTACGGGCGCGACGTGCGCGGCATGATCCGCCAGCACCAGTTCGACAAGGTCGAGCTGGTGTGGCTGTGCGCGCCCGAGCAGTCGGCGCAGGCGCTGGAGCAGCTCACCGCGCACGCCGAGACCGTGCTGCAGCAACTGGAGCTGCCGTATCGCACGATGCTGCTGTGCACAGGCGACATGGGATTCGGGTCGGCCAAGACCTACGACCTCGAGGTCTGGCTGCCGGCGCAGAACACCTACCGCGAGATCTCCAGCTGCTCCAACATGGACGCCTTCCAGGCACGCCGCATGCAGGCGCGCACGCGCGACGCGCAGGGCCGCACGCAGTGGCTGCACAGCCTCAACGGCTCCGGCCTGGCGGTTGGCCGCACGCTGGTGGCGGTGCTGGAGAACTACCAGCGCGCCGACGGCGGGATCGATGTGCCGAAGGCGCTGCGGCCGTACCTGGGCGGGCTGCAGCAACTGGCGCCGCAGGCGGCCTGACGGGCGCGCAGCACGCGGCTTGGAGTCATCGCTCTTCCACGCCAGCGCTGGCGCTGCTACACTCGATGGTTTTCGTGCGCGGGCGCCAAGGCGCTTGCACGACACCCCGGAAAGGTGGCAGAGTGGTCGAATGCGCCGGACTCGAAATCCGGTGTACGGTTATACCGTACCGTGGGTTCGAATCCCACCCTTTCCGCCAGTGAATCAAGGACTTAGAGAAGCATCAAGGCCGCCAAATCTGGCGGCTTTTTCTTGGTGGTGGGAGAGGATTTGCCAATTTTGCGGACGGCATCAGCCAACGTTGCCGTCGCCAGGTGCGCGTACCGCTGAGTCGAGCGCGAGTCCTTGTGGCCGAGCCCCGCGCCGACCGTGTAGATGTAGAGATCAACACCCGCGTTGATCATCTCACTCGCTGCGCTGTGCCGCAGGTCGTGGATACGCACTCCGAGTAGTCCGACACGCTCCCTCGCGCGCGGGATCGCACGCTGCAAAGTGATCTTCGGGACGGTCCAGGGCAAGTGCCGGACATAGCCGCTGATGCGAGGGTGGACGGGGTGCAGCCGGTCGCGGTGGCCGAAGCCGGTGCGAGCGAACTCGCGTTCGCATTGGAGCGCGACGCGGACGTCGACGCCTGGCACGGGCGTTGGCGCGAGGCCGGTTGCCGGATCGCGCAGGCGCCGGTGGCGATGGATTTCGGCTACACCTTCGTCGCCGAGGATCCGGACGGGCATCGTCTGCGCGTCTTCGCGCCGAGCGGTGCCTGACGCGCGCCTGCCAGATGCATCAGACAACACCGATGGCGAACGTCGTGACCTCGATCAAGACGCGGGGGCCCGCCGGTGATCGAGGGATGATTGAATGTTTCGCAAAAAATATCTCATGAGGTTAAAGTAGACGCCAAATCCTGTAGTGCCTCGGCGCATGATTGAATGTTGTTGTACGATTAGCCTATGGAAGGACAATCTCGACACCAGATAATCAAGCGGCTGCAGACGACGCTGCAGCGCGGGGCGCCGTTCGATCTGGGGACCCTGGCGCCGCTCGGGGTGTCGCCCCAGCGCGCGGCGCGCTATGCCGAGAGTGGTTGGCTTGTTCGCCTGGCCCAAGGCGTCTACGCATTCCCCAACGATGCTTTCGGGGTCGAAGGGGCCCTGAAGTTCCTGCAACAGCGCGTGCCGGGCTTGCACGTCGGCGGCAAGAGCGCGCTGGGGCTGCAGGGCGTCCGACACAATCTGGGCGGCGACACCCTGGTGCTATGGGGCGATCGCCGCTATGAGCTGCCACCGTGGTTCACCTCGCGCTTTCCGGCGCGCTACGTTCATGCGCGGCTGTTCGACTGGTCCGATGCTGCACTGTCCGACAAAACCCTGACCACACCGCCTGGCCTGCCCGACGGCCTGCATGTCGCGGTGTCCGAGCGCGCGGTGCTGGAACTCCTCTACGAGGCGGGGACGAAGCAGAGCCTGGAGGAGGCGCGCAACATCTTCGATGGCCTGCGTTCGCCGCGGAAGGAACTGCTCGGCCAACTGCTGTCGTGCTGCACGAGCGTGAAGGCCGTTCGCTTGTTCCTCACCTGGGCGCGCGAGACGCAGGTCGTCGACGTCGACGATCTGCTGGCGCGGCACCGGGTGCGTACTGGCAGTGAAAAGCGCTGGATGAGCCGCTTGGCCGACGGTACCTTGCTGAGCTTGAACCCATATGGATAAGAGCTACGCCGATACCGTCCGCTTGCTGCTGGACGTCACCCCCGAGGTCTTCGCCAACGAGATCTTCGCGATGAAGGGCGGCACTGCGATCAACCTGTTCGTGCAGGACATGCCGCGCCTGTCCGTGGACATCGACGTGGTCTATCGACCATGGCAGGTCCAGCGCGAGGAAGCTCTGAGCGCGATCAACGGTGAACTTGCCGCCATCGCACAGCGCGTCGAACCCTTGGGTCTGCGAACCCGGCTGCTGCGCAGCAAGGATCTCGGCGACACCAAGATGATCGTCGAGACCGACACCAGTCAGGTCAAGATCGAGGTGAACGTCGTCTTCCGCGGCACCGTGCTGCCGGTCGAGCGCAAGCCGTTGAGCACCAGGGCAAGCGACGTGTTCGGCGTCGAGTTCGATGCCCCCATCCTGGCGCGCGATGAGCTGTACGCCGGCAAGCTGGTCGCGGCCCTGGATCGCCAGCATCCGCGCGATCTGTTCGACGTCTGGCGGCTCTACGAATCAGGTGGCCTGAGCGAGGGCATGGTCGAGTGTTTCGTGATCTACCTGGCCGGACACAACCGGCCGCCCCACGAAGTGCTGTTCGGCCCGGACAAGGACATCGCTGCGGAGTACAGGCGAGCCTTCGTGGGGATGACCGAGGTGGAGTGCGGGCTGGACACAAGCGTTTTCTGAGCGGCTTGGTGCGTGGCGAGCCGGACTGGTCGCTGGTGACCTGCCAGCACGCAGTCGAACTGCCCGCATTGCGCTGGAAGCTCGCCAACCTGGAGGCGTTCCGCCGGCGGCGCCCCGATGATTTCATCGCTCAGGCTGTCTCGCTTGATGCAGGCCTGGGTCAAGCGTGAACGAGGTCGGGCGGCATTGCCGGCTTGCAGGGCTTTTCCAGCAACGGCCCGCCCTGGGTGTCACGATCGGCCGAGGGGCTGCCGGTGCTCAAGCTGTGACCAGGCCGCTCAGGCGCGGAGCATGGGACGGGTGCATGCACCGCTGAAAATGCAACTACAATTGCGCCATGACAATCAGCCTGCGCTTTGAGTGGGACGAGGCCAAGAACCGCACCAATCAACGCAAGCACGGGGTGAGCTTTGAAGAGGCGGTCCACGTCTTTCACGACCCACTGCAGGTTTCCGTACAGGATCGCACGGAAGGCGGCGAGCAGCGCTGGCAGACCTTCGGTGTGGTTGGCGGTGTGGTTCTGCTGATGGTGGCGCATGCCGTGCGCGAAGACGATGAACATGGCCACACCATCGAGGTCATCCGCATCATCTCGGCGCGCCGAGCCGACCGCACGGAGAGACAACGCTATGAAGAACAAAACAGTTAGCCGCACCCTGGATACGCTGCCGCCGCTGACGGCGGCGCAGCAGGCCCATCTGAAGGCGCTGGCGGCGCAGCCTGACAGCAGCGTCGACACCAGCGACAGCCCCGTGCTGAACGCTGCGCACTGGGAGGCAGCTGTCCGCGGGCGGTTCTATCGACCGATCAAGCAGCAGATCACGACGCGCATCGATGCCGATGTGCTGGACTGGCTGAAGGGCCAGGGCAAGGGCTATCAGTCGCGCATCAACGCCATCCTGCGCAAAGAGATGCTGTCCCACAAGCCGTGAGCTCGGATCGCGCTCACGACCGGCCTGACATCAAGGCGCGTATCGTGGTACCGAACATGGCATGAACCATCGATGGCATTGATTTAGCGCGGAAAAATGTTCCCACCCTTTCCGCCAGTGAATCAAGACAAAAAGGACGCTTCGGCGTCCTTTTTGTCTTGGGGCTGCTGCGACGGTTCTTCTGTGCGGCAACTGTCTCCATCGGCCTCCCGTGCGGCCGCAAGGGTTGCATCCAGGCATTACAGCCGGCGGCACGCAACGTGGATGCGCGCCAGCGGAAATCGACACGACACGCGCGCGCCAGTGGTCCGTAGTTCCGCGAAAGGGCGGCGGATCACGCGCGAATCAGCGCGTCGTCACGCGTCGGACGAGGTCGCGCCCACGCCGGGCTCATGCCCCCCTGCCTAGTATCGAAGCATCTGGAGAACACGGGGGCCCGGGCCATGCGTCCGGACCCAGAGCGTTGAGATGGTCTATGCCGCTCGTGGACGCCGTCGCTTCGGCGACGGGCGCGGGCTGGCCTTTGTCTGCGCCGGCATCGTCGCGGCCTGTCTATCGGTCGCACCGGCGATTGCGCATACGGAGCCAGCCGGATTTCGCAGCTTCGCAAGCTGCTGCGCTGCTTCATCGGTCCTGCCGCCGCACAGGGTCGTGCATCGTGCGGCCGGTGGTGCCGGTGGCGGCGTCGGTATGCTGTTCGGGCCAGGCGGCAACGGCGCCAGCGGCGTCGGCGCCGGCGCTGCGCGTGCAGCATTCGACGCCAGGCTCGAGACCTTCGGCGCCGGCGACATCGGCGTTCAGGCGCTCAGCGAGGGCGGCGACGGCGGGGCCGGCGGGGCGTTCGTCGGCGTGGCCGGCTCGGGTGGACGCGGCGGTGCCGGCGGCAGCGCGGGAAGCGCCAGCGCGTTCGCCGGTCCGCGGGCGCGCCTGCTTACCCACGGCAACGGCGCGGCGGCGCTGGCCGCGCGCAGCCTGGGCGGCCGGGGCGGCCCTGGCGGCATGGCCTTCGGGTGGATCGTTCGCGGCGGCGACGGGGGCCCGGGCGGTGCCGCGGGGCCCGTGCTGGCGGGCACGGCGCCCGGCGCGCGTCTCGTCACGTCCGGGACCGCGGCCGATGGCATCGAGGCGCAGTCGGTCGGCGGCGGCGGTGGCGATGGCGGTCCGGCTGCAAGCATCGGTCCGACCCTTGGCGTGGCCGTCGCCGGCGATGGCGCGCAGGGTGGCGCGGGCGGCCCGGTGCACGTGGACGCCGACGGGTTCATCGGTACCGCCGGTGCCGACTCGCGGGGCATCTCGGCGCAGTCGATCGGCGGCGGCGGCGGCAGCGCTGGCAACGCGCTGAGCGTGGCGGTGTCGCCGGCGCTGGCGCTTTCGGCGTCGGTCGGAGGTGACGCCGGGGCGGGTGGGGCCGGCGCCGCCGTCGTGGTGCGCGGCCGCGGAGTGGTGCTCACGCGAGGGGCCGAGTCGCCCGCGGTGCTGGCGCAGTCCATCGGCGGCGGAGGTGGCAGCGCCGAGCTGGCGCTGGCCGCCGCGCTGTCGCAGGCCGGAGACGATGCAGGGGGGGCCTCGGTTGCGCTGGCCGTCGGCGGCAGCGGCGGCGGCGGCGGCAACGGCGGGCCGGTCAGCGTGCGCCGTCGCGGGATGCTGCCCGAGCGGGGCCGCTCGTCGATGCGGTAGGTCTCGAGGTGCAGCGGCACATCGCCCGTGTAGTGGATGGTCGCGGTGTGCGGCCCCAGGGACTCCGTCTCGTTGCCGTCGATGCGCAGGTGCGGCAGCACGACGGCCTTGAAGTCCAGCCCTGCCGGCGCGGCCGTGGCCGCGCGCGCGTGCTGCGCCCACGACCCCAGGCAAAGGCCCAGGCAGGGTGCGAGCACGCAACTCGCGCACACATGCCACGCGCCGCGGTGGCCGCGGCTTGCAGATCCGCGTGGAAACGGCATCTCGACCTCCCGGTTTGACGTGCGCGCCACGGGCGGCCATGTGGAAGCGGGGTGCCACGCCGGCTCGCCACGCGTGCGCGTGACACGTGCGACATGCGCGGCCCAGTGTCGCGCATTCGCAGTTCGACCCGGGCGATGGTGCGAGGTTCCCCAGCGGCGGCGCGACGGCATCGCCGGGGAGTCGCACGAATGCGCCCGTGCCTCGCCTGTCAGTCCTTGCGATGCTCGGCGGTGGCTGCCAGATGCTGGGCAACGGCGATCGCGAAGGCCAGCGCCACCGCACTGCCGATCCCGATGAACACGCCGCATGCGACCACCAGGGCCGAGCATGTGGCGATGAACGGGCGCGTCCTGGCCTGTCGCAGCTCGAACATGTTGACGGCCGTCAGCGCCAGCATCGCCGCCATCGCAGGGTAGGGAATCTGGGCGATCAGCGACGGTGCCGCGGCGACCGCGAGCACCAGGAAGACAGCGGCGAACACGATCGCCAGCGCACACCTGGCGCCGAGGCGTTCGTGGGTGATGCTGCGGTTGAAGCTCGCGCCGCCGACGTAGCCGCCGGTGAAGGCGACGACCACATTGGCCACCCCCTGCGCCAGGGCCTCTCGCCGCAGCGATACCGGCCTGGACGGGTTGCGCATCTTGAACGCGCGCGCCAGTACGACCGTCTGCAGCAGCGACAGCACCGCCAGGTCGAGCATGAGTCCGGCCCATTGCGGCAGCCAGGCACGGGTCTGCGCGTCCAGTTCGATGGGCGTCCAGGGGATGCTCAGCGGCGCATAGCCGACCTGGCTGAGCTGCAAGCCGAGCAGCCACGACAGCGCGGTCGCGAGCACCAGCATGATGGCCAGCCGCAGTTGGCGCACGATGGGCCATGGCGTCCTGCCCAGCGCAATCCCGAGCCCGAAGGTGACGATGAACAGACCCGCGGCCGACGGGTTCGCGCCGTGGATGTCCAGCAGTGCGGTCCAGGCCTGCTGCCAATTGGGCAGGATCGCGGGCGTGACTCCCAGTGCGGCGGGAACCTGCGACAGCAGCAACGCGACGGCCACGGCGTTCGTGATGGCCTCGGTTCCCCATGCGCGGATCCAGTCGATGACCCGAGCCATCCCGGCCGCCGCGATGAGCAACTGCAGCAGACCCACCCCGAGCGTGACCACCGCCACGTCGCGCACATAGGTGCCGGAGCCGGGGGTCGCGTACAACTGCAGCGTGGAGGACATGACCAGGCTGACCGACACGATGGGGCCGGTGACCAGATGCGGCAGGTCGCCGACCAGCGCGGCGATCACCAGCGGGATGACGCAGGCCCACAGGCCCATCTGCGGCGGCAATCCGGCGAGGCCGGCGAAGGCGATGGCCTGGGGCAGCGCCAGCGCTGCCGTGATGAGTCCGGCGCGCGCCTCGTTCTGGAGGGACACGCCGTCGGGGAGGAACTTGCCGCGTGCCCAGGTCTTCAGCGCCGCCGCGGCACTCAGTGGGGAATCCATGCCAACGCGCCCTTGCGGGGATCGGGTGCCCTGTACTGGATGTCGATGTAGGCGGCCACGTCCTTGGCCTGTTGCGGCGACAGCGAGAATGGCTGCCCTAGAGGCATGTTCGCCCAGATGAACCTTGCCGCCATGGCCGGAGTCGACATTCCCGCGCCTTGTGCGTAGGACGCGAGTCCCCACAGCGGCGGTGCGAGCGAGTCGCGGCCGTGTCCGTCGTCACCGTGGCAGCGCGCGCAATCCGCGGCATACAGGGTCTGCCCCGCCAGCGGGTCGGCTCCTTGCGCGGTAACGGGCAGCGCGGGCAGGCCGGCTCCGGCCGGAAGCACCCCGATGGGCCTGCCGCGTGCCGTCCAGTGGGCGTATGCGAGCAGCGCGAGGATCGGCTCCGAATCCAGCGGCGGCTCCCAGCCGCGCTCGGAGAACTCGAAGCATTGCTGCATGCGTTGCGCCAGCGTGACCACCTGCCCGAGCTTGGCCTGGTAGCGCGGGTACACGGGAACCGCGCCCCACAGCGGCGCGGCATTTGCCTGTGTTCCCGCGCCGAGGTGGCAACTCGAGCAGGACAGGCTGTTGCCGACGAACTGGCCCGCCTGGCGCGGGGTGTCGGTAAAGATCTGCCAGCCCAGGCGCACGAGATCCCCGTACTGCCCTGCAGGAAGGCCGGCGGGAGCTGCCGCGCGGGCGCAACGCGCGGCGGCGACGGCCCAGGCCAGCGCGGCCAGCGTCGCCCGCAGCAGTCGTGCGAGACGGCGGCGGCGCGGTGATTCGTGGTGCGCAGCGCGCATGGCCGGGCGGTTCAATCGCCGAGCACGGCGTTGCCATAGCTGATGAATGGGTGCGCGGGCGTTGCGCGCACGGCGCCGTCGGCAAAGCGCAGGATCTCCTGCTCGCGGCTGGGTCCGTAGGACACCGCGGCCGGACGCGTATCGAGGCCCTGGAACACCAGCATCGTTGGCACCGTGGCCGGCGCGCCCTCGAGGCTGCGTATCTGAGACGCCGGGAAACTCTTCCAGAGCAGGGCATCGCGTGCGCAATGCGAGTCCCCGCCACAGATGACCCGAAGGTACCGAAGCGAATACGCGCCCGGTTTGCCGGGTTGCAGTGCGATCAGGGCGTAATCGCGGAAGGCGAAGCGCAGCGCACGGCTGTGGCGCAGCAGAAGTTCGTCGAGCCGGGAGGTCGCGTCGTCCTGCAGCACGAGGACCGCGACTCCTCGCCTGCCGCTCGAATGGGCGAATCGTTGAGCCTGCTGCAGGGCCGCCTGCAGCGATCCGGGGCCAGCGGCGGCGTGCGCCGGGAGCAGCAGGGCAGGCGCGCTCGCCATCAGAACGAGACAGGCACCGACGATGCTTTTCAGCGAAGCTGGCACAAATCGCATGATGGCACCCCTTCTTCAGGAACGATCGATGCGGCGATTGTCGGAGGGCTTTCGTTGACCTGCAGGAACGCAAAAGTCGCTTCCGGGGCAATTGCATGGCGGTATCGAACGGGCCGGCGCGACGCCCACCCGCAGTGTCCGGGCGGTCCCATGCGGACAACGTTCGGCCCCCCGTGTTTTCGGGGGTGGCAGGACTTTTCATGACACGAATGTTTCATCGGGAAATATCCTGTCGCGCCCCCGTTGCCATGAAACCTGCATCGGCCATGCGCGGCCCGGTCGAGTCGCTCATGCCGCAAGGCCCGCGGGTCGCTGGCATTGAACTCCGGCCGCCCCGGCGCCGGCGAAACATCGCGTTTGCGTGAAGTAATTAACGTCGCCAAAAAACAGCGCAAACGACAATGCAGGGCATGTCGACGGCCTGCGTCGCGGCGCACGTACCGGGGAACCCCGACGTCGGGCCGGGCGGTGCCGGTCGTCTCGCACGGAGCTTGCGGTCGCTCCGGCCAGGATCCTGCCGCGTGTCCGGGCGGGTCAGCCCACCGATGCATGGACAAGCGATGAACCCACTCCAGGCCGCCCGGATCGATCCACCTCCCCTCGAGGAGTCGACCGCAGGGCCGATCCCGCAATCGTGGTGTCAGCTCGGCGTGCAGACGGCGCAGGACGACGAGGAGAGCGACCTGTGCGCCTATGGCGAGCAGGCCGCGGCGCTGCTGCGCCGGCATGCGGCGCCGTTGCGAGAGGCGGTGGTCCGCTTCGTGCAGACTCTGCGCGACGGCGCCTGCGACGACCCGGACGCGGCCTCCCTGCTGAGCTGCCTGGGGCCGGCCGAGATCGACGCCGTGGAGCGTGGCTACGTCCGGCATCTCGAACTCGTGCTTGCCCCCGGCGCCACGCGACAGGACGTCCAGCAGCGTGCCGAGGTCATCGGGCAGGCTCAGGCGCTGGTCGGGATCGAGCCGGCGCAGCTGATCTCGACCATCGGCGGCATGCGCCGCAGCGTGATGGACAGCTGCATCGCCGCGCGCATCGCGCAGTCGCCGCGCTACCGGCTGCTGCGCCTGGTCGAGGAGCGGCTGGAAGATGACCTGCAGGCGCAGCTGCGGGCGGCCAGCCGCACGGCCGGCGCGTATTTCAAGGCCCTGGTCAACGAGGCGGAGCTACCCGAGACCCTGTGGCGCGACGCGCTGCGCAGCATGATCGAGCCGATCGGGAACCTGCCTGGAATGCTGGCCTGCGTGGTGCTGCGCCCGAACGCGCATGCGGTGTTCGAGATCGAGGCGGCCGCGGGTCCGTCGGCGGAGATCTTCTCCAAGCTGCTGCGATCGCCGGACAACGCCATCCGCCTGGACACGCGGGCGCAGGATGCGCAGACCCTGGTTTCGCTGGCGTGGCGCACCCACGGGATCCACAGCAGCGGACGCTTCGAGCACGACGAGCGCCTGACGCGCTGGCGCGGACTGACGAGGTCGCTGGGCGTGCGCAGCTCGGTGGCGATTCCGGTGCTGGCGGCGCCCGGGCGCTGCTCGATGATCGTCTCACTGCTCGGAGCCTATCCGCACCAATTCGAGGCGCCGTGGATGCGCCAGTTCGTGCGCACGCTGCAGGCCCACGCCAACCGCGCGTGGCGGGCCGCGCGCGCGCCGTCCGCGGCGCTGATGCTCTCGCAGGACGTGGCGCGAGGCTATCGCGAGCGCCTGTTCGACGGTGGCCTGCGCATGTACGTGCAGCCGGTGGTCGACCTGCACGGCGGGCGGTGCACGAAGGTCGAGGCGCTGGCGCGGCTCGAACTGGAGGACGGGCGCGTCGTCGCGCCGGCGTACTTTTTGCCCATCCTCGGCGAGGCCGAGCTCGACCGCCTGTTCCGCGACGGGCTCGAGCAGACCTGCGCGCAACTGCAGGCCTGGGAACGCGAGGGCCTGCGGGTCGACGCGACCATCAACCTGCCGCCTTCGGCGCTGCTCGACGCCTCGTGCGCGCGCTGGGTCGAATCGGCTCTGCTGCGCCATGGCATCGAGCCGCGCCGCCTCACGCTGGAGCTGCTGGAGTCGCAGGAACTGGACTTCCAGGCCCAGCACACGGCGCTGCACAGCCTGCACGAGCTGGGCGTGCGCCTGGCGATGGACGACCTCGGCGCAGGCTACAGCAGCCTGCAGCGCCTGGCGCGTCTGCCCTTCGACACCATCAAGGTCGACCAGGGCCTGGCGCTGAACATGCGCAAGGATCCATTGCAGACCCTGAGCCTGGTCCGGGCCATCGTGCGCCTGGCTTCCGACCTCGGCCGGGAGCTGGTGGTCGAGGGGCTGGAGGACCGTGGAGTCATCGAGGCGGCCCTGGAATGCGGTGCGCGCTACGGCCAGGGCTACGGCATCGCGCGCCCGATGCCTGCGCAGGCCTTCGCTGCGTGGCGGCGGGACTTCCAGCCGTGCAACCGGCCGGGCGAGATCGCCAGCTTCCTCGGCGTGCTCGCATGCTGCTGGCGCCTGGGCCGGCGCGCGCAGGACCAGGCCCCGGGCGGCGCGCAGGAGCGGGTGCTGCGCTTTCTCACCAGCCACAGTCTCGAGCAGGGCGAGCTGGCGAACTGGTACGCCGGCCTCGGCGCCGGCGCGAGCCTGGACGATGCCGCGGGCGCGCGTTGCGTCGACTGGCTGCTGCAGCAGGTGCGTCGCGAGGCCGACGGCTCCCTGCCCGCATGAGCGTTCGCCCGCCGAATCGGACCTAAACGGAACCAGCCCATGCCACTCGTGCAAGGACCGCCGCCCAGCGGCGGAGTGATCGGAATGGCCAACCGGCTTGCGCGCGACGTGCGCACGCTGGCGGACGACCGCGAACAGCTGCAGGCGCAGGTGACCGCCAACCGCGCCGGCGTGGAAGCCATGCTGTGCGGGCTGGTCGACACCTTCAACCCGCACCTGGGCGGACACGGCCGGCGCGTGGCCAGGCTGGTGGACGCGCTGGCGGTGCGCTTCAAGGTGTCCTTCGCGGCGCACCAGGCGTTGCGCCATGCCGCGTTGTTCCATGACATCGGCATGCTCGGCATTCATCGCACGGTGCTGTTCACGCCGTGGGCCGATGTGTCGGAAAGCGATCGCAGCCTGATCCTGTCGCACGCGGACATCGGAGCGTCGCATCTGCGTGCGCTGCCGTGGTACGAGCCCAGCGCCGCGGCCGTGGCGGCGCATCACGAGCATTGGGACGGCTCCGGCTTCCCGCGGCACCTGGCGGGCGAGGATATCCCGATCGGGGCGCGCATCCTCGCCGTGTGCGACACCTACGACGAGATGCTGAACAAGCCGCAGGACGCGCCCGAGCAGTTCACCGAGCAGCAGGTGCTGCAGCACCTGAGATCGCATCGCGGGCACAAGTTCGATCCGCGCGTGCTCGACGCCTTCCTGGGCATCGTCGCCGAAGGCTCGCCGCACGAGCATGAGCGCCAGCTGGCCGCCGGCGAGATTGCGCTGTCGCTGGTGGAGATCCGCCCGGGGCACCGGCTGGCGCGCGACCTGATGAATGTCTCCGGTCTCGTGCTGCTGACCAGGGGCTCGGTGCTGGCGGAGTCCAATGTGCTGCGGCTGCAGGCGCTGCGTGGGCTCAACGCGGTCGTCGAGCCGGTGTACGTCCACGAGGACTGAGCGCAGGGCGGGGAGTGCTTTGTGGTACGCTATACAAGGAGTGCTGCGATACCGCATGCGTGCGCGGCACCTTGACGCTTGATGTCTTGCGGGCGCTTTCGGCTTTCGCGCCGCATCCTCGGCAGGGGCATTCCCGCGAAGGGAAGACCTGCACCCAGGCAAGCTTCGTCTGGGTCATGAAATCGGAGCCTGCGCCGCCACGGCGCACCGGGTTCCGGACTCCTGATCTGCATAGCGTGTGCGCAGCCGGGCGCGGGCTTCGGGTCGACCGTCCGTGCGGGCCCGCCCTCCCGCATCACACCCCATTCCTATCGAGGATCCCGACAATGGCCAAGGAAGAACTCATCGAAATGCGCGGCGCAGTGGACGAAGTGCTGCCCGACTCGCGCTACCGCGTGACCCTGGAGAATGGTCACGCGGTGATCGCCTACACCGGCGGCAAGATGCGCAAGCACCACATCCGCATCCTTGCCGGCGACAAGGTGTCGCTGGAACTCTCGCCCTACGACCTGACGAAGGGGCGCATCACCTTCCGCCACCTCGAGCCGCGCACCGGCGCCGCGCCGAGGCCGCCGATGCGCCGCCGCTGAGAATCGCGCGTCGCGCTCGGGGCGCGACGGTCGCGGTCGCGGTCGCGCTGTGCGACGTGGCGATGGCGTTGTCCGGACTGCCCGCCTGACGCGGGTCCGCCGGGGTGCCGCGAACCGGCGACGCGTCAGCCCTGCGCCTGGCGATTCGCCGCTGCGGCAGGCAGGCCCTTGCCGAGAGGCACGAAGTGCCACAGCATTCCGAGCACCCACACCGGATGGGTCCCGCGCGGGTCGAGCTCATAGAGCGAGAACAGGCCGTAGTCGTGGCGCCGGGTGTTCGACAGCAGGTAAGTGCGGGTCAGGTCGGGAACCAGCCCGGCGACCACGCCGACGATTCCGGGCGCGGCCTCGATGCGATCGCGGGCGTAGGCGGCGAAGCTGTCCAGGCCGGGGTTGCCGAGCGCCAGCACGGCGGCGATCACCGCCGCCACGGTCACGGCTCGAGATGTTTTCGACATGCCTGTCCTTGTTCGCGTTGCCTAGCAGTGTATGCGTGAGCGCGGCGCGGCCGTCCGGGGGCTGCACCGACGGGCATGGCTGCGTGATATCCCCGACCCCGCCCTCATGGGCCGGCGACGCCGGGCAGTGTATTCTCGTCGCAGCCGTGCCTGCGCTACGGCGTGGAGCCTGGCATGACCCTGGGAATCGCCGACGAGCGTGTGTACGGCAAGGACATCGCGTCCTGCATGCAGTCCGTGCAAAGGGCCTTCGAGTGGCGGGCGCCAGCCTTCACCGAGCAGTTCTTCGATTCGCTGGTCAAGACCTCGGAAGGGGCGCAGATCCTCAGCTCGCTGCTGCCGGAGGAGTTCGCCCACCTCAAGGCAAGGCAGTCCGAGCACCTGCGCATGCTGTTCTCGCCGCAGCTGAGCCTGGCGCGGCACCAGCTGGAGGCGCAGCGCGCCGGGCTCTCGCATGCGCTGGTGGGGGTGGACCTGACCACGCTGGTCGCCTCGTTCGCGGCGCTGCAACAGGAATTCCAGGAGGAGATCCTGCCGCTGGTCGCGCAGGAATACCGCGACGACGCGATGCACGTCGTGGGGCGGCGCATTTTCATCGACCTGCAGGCGCAGGCGCAAAGCTACCGCAAGATCGATACCGAACTGGCGCTGGCCATGTCGCAGATCGACCAGTTGATCCAGTCGACGGAGAATTTCTCCGACCTGGTCCGCGGGGTGATGCGCATCATCGGCGACATCGACGGCGACCTGTCGGTCTTTTTCGCGCGCTGTGACAGTTCCGGGGAGTTGCAGATCGAGGCCTCGCAGGGGGCTGCGGGGCATCGCTACCACGAGGCCATGATGACCGGTCTGGTCCCCAGGATCAGCACCGACGCGTCGCGCCAGGAGGGGCAGGGACCCGGCGGGCGAGCGTGGCGCAGCGGGCAGATCGTCGTGTCCGACGCCTGGGCGGTGGAGGCGCGCAACCAGCCCTGGCAGGCGCTGGGGCGCGAGCTGGGTTTCCGCTCCAGCGCGGCGGTTCCGCTGCTCGACGATTCCGGCAAGACCATCGCGCTGCTG
>JAJYTY010000314.1 GCA_021792835.1 Pseudomonadota bacterium | reverse complement strand
TTTTCCCATTTCAGTTCCGCCAGTGCGTATTTCAGCCCATCGTAGACGCCGTTTCAGGCTGATCGTAGACGGCATTTCAATTTGATCGTGGACGCTGTTTCAGCGTGATCGTGGACGGCATTTCAGGCTGATCGTGGACGGGCCGGTGGCGCGCAGGTGATCTGTTAGGCCGGCATAAGCTCGCCGATTTTTCGAGCGAGAGATGCCGACACCGAGGATCACGATGCGTCAAATTCGAGAATTGCTGCGCCTGCACCTGTTGGGCGGGCGCACCTACGCCGAGTGCGGTCGCGCACTGGGCATTGCCAAGAGCACGGCGGGCAAGATGGCGCTGCTGGCGCGTGCCGCCGGGGTCGACTGGGCCACGGCCGAGAAGCTCAGCGACGAGGAACTCGAAGCGCGGCTGTACCGCCCGCCGGCCCCGCGCGCCAGCCACCAGCTCGAGCCCGACTTCGCGCTCATTCACCAGGAGATCAAGCGCCCGGGCGTGACGCTGCAGCTGCTCTGGGAGGAGTACGCGCGCAGCAATCCCCTGGCCTACAAGTACACGAGTTTCTGCGTCAAGTATCGGGCGTGGAAGGCGACGCTGTCGCTGTCGATGCGCCAGACGCACGTTGCCGGCGAGCGGCTGTTCATCGACTACGCCGGCCAGACGGTGCCGATCGTCGACGCGGACAGCAGGGAGATCCGGCAGGCGCAGATCTTCGTCGCGGTGCTCGGCGCATCGAACTACACCTACGCCTGCGCGACGCTGCGTCAGACGACGACCGACTGGCTCGCGTCGACGGCGGCCGCCTTCGAATTCGTCGGTGGCGTGCCGGTGCTGTTGGTACCCGACCAACCCCGGGCGCTGATCGCCACGCCCAGCCGCTACGACCCCCAGCCCAATCGCCTGGCCGAGGAGTTCGCCGCCCACTACGGGGTGACGATTCTGCCGGCGCGTCCGGCCCATCCCCGCGACAAGCCCAAGGTCGAGGCCGGCGTGCTGCTGGTCGAGCGCTGGATTCTGGCACGGCTGCGCAATCGGCGCTTCTTCAGCCTCGCGGCGCTCAACGCTGCGATCGCGGAACTGCTCGCCGAGCTCAACGATCGCGCCTTCAAGAAGCTGCCCGGCTGCCGGCGCAGCGCCTTCGAGGCGATCGACCGGCCGGCGCTGCGTCCGCTGCCCGCGGCGCGCTTCGAGCTTGCCCGCTGGAAGACCGTGCGCGTGAACATCGACTACCACATCGAGGTCGACGAGCACTACTACTCGGTGCCGTACCGCCTTGTTCGCCGCCAACTGCAGGCGCGCATCACCGCCGCGACGGTGGAGGTCTTCGACGCCAGCGAGCGCGTGGCCTGCCATGCGTACAGCAGCCTCCGCGGCAAGCACACCACGCTGCCAGAGCACATGCCCGCCTCGCATCGCGCTCACCGCGAATGGTCCCCGCAGAAGCTCATCGCCTGGGGCGAGCGCATCGGTCCGAGCGCCGCCGCGGTCGTGCGCTGGCAGCTGGAACATCGCCCGCACCCCGAGCAGGGCTACCGCGCCTGCCTCGGGCTGATGCGCCTGGCGCGCCAGTTTGGCACCGAACGAATGGAGGCCGCCTGCGCGCGGGCACTGCGCATCGGCGCGCCGATTCTGCGCAGCGTCGAGTCGATCCTGCGCGCCGGCCTCGATCGCCAGGCCGCACCCGCTTCGCCGCCGCGCCCCGCCATCACCGCCCACGACAACGTGCGTGGTCCCGATTTCTACCACTGACCCAAGGAGGTCGCCTTGCTTACCGAACACACCATGACCCAACTGCGCTCGCTGCGCCTGGACGGAATGGTCCACGCCCTGCACAACGGCACCACCGCCGTCAGCGACGCGGCCCTGGGCTTCGACGAGCGCTTGGCCATGCTCGTGCAACACGAGATCGACTGGCGCGACGGCAAGCGCGTCTCGCGCCTGCTCAAGGCCGCCAAGCTCAAGGACAGCAGGGCCTGCCTGCCCGACATCGACTGGCGTGCCAGCCGTGGTCTGGACCGGGGCCTGATCAACGAGCTGGCCTCCTGCGACTGGCTGCGCCGCGGCCACAACGTGCTGATCACCGGCGCCACCGGTCTGGGCAAAACGTGGATCGCATGCGCGCTCGCACATCACGCCGCGCAATGCGGCTTCAGCGTCCTCTACGCCCGCAGCGCGCGACTGTTGGAGGAACTGCGCATCGCCCACGGCGACGGCACCTTCGCACGGCGCCTCGCACAGCTTGCACGCATCGATCTGCTGCTGCTCGATGACTTCGCCCTGGCCCCGCTCGTGCCGGGCGAGCAGCACGACCTGCTCGAGATGCTCGACGACCGCATCGGCGCACGCTCCACCATGATCACCAGCCAGCTCGACGTCAAGCACTGGCATGCCTGGATCGCCGATCCAACCGTCGCCGACGCCATCCTCGACCGCCTCGTGCACAGCGCGCATCGCATCCCGCTCAAGGGCGACACGCTCCGCGCAAAACGCACCAAAAGCGGGGCCGCATGATCGCGTCCAGCCACCGTCGTCACCACGGGATCGGCTTGCCCACCGCGGCGCGCGCTCTGGTGCGTGGCAGGCGCCCCGCACGCGCCGCCGTGGACAAGCCTGCAAAACCCGTTCGGTTACCATAAACCCCGATCGCTTGCGCGCAACTGTGCCCGTCCACGATCAACGTGAAACGCCGTCTACGATCCCGTTGAAACGGCGTCCGCGATCAGGCTGATTCCGCCGTCCACGATCGCTGAAATACGCAGCGGAAGTGTTTG
>JAJYTY010000313.1 GCA_021792835.1 Pseudomonadota bacterium | reverse complement strand
CCGCCAGGGCAGGCGGTTGTCGCGGCCGATGCAGCCGTTTTCCGCCATGGCGACGATCAGCGAGACGAGCGGCTGGCGCAGCACGCTCATCGCGTGGGCAGGCCCGGGCCGGGCGGCAGAGCGGTTGCGCGCCGCGGCACGGACACGGCCGACTGACGCGGCGCCGCCCCGCTCCGAGGCACAGGCTGAGGGCATCGGGTGAACACCCGCCCCGGGACGCCCTGCCAAGCTGCTCTCACCGAATCGTTCATGAATGACGCCGGCTAGATCTCGACGACCGTGTTCAGAACCACCACGCCGCGGGACGGCATGCGGAAGAACTCGGCCGCCTGGGTGCTGTGACGCTGCATGCGCGCAAAGAGGCTTCGCTGCAGTCCCCGCCAGCCCGGCGGCGCCCGGGCCCGCACCACGTGCATCCCGACGAAGAACGAGCTTTCGTCCATGAACACCTTCAGTCCCCTGGTGCGACAAGCCTTGAGCGCCTCGCCGACATCGGGTGTTTCCATGAAGCCGAAGCGCGCCGTCACCAGGTACACCGCCGGCAGCACCTCGTCGATGTCGACCCGATGCGCCGGGTCCTGGCGCGGAGTGCGCGTGATCTCCAGGTTGAGGATGATGAGCCGGTCGTGCACGATGTGGTTGTGCTCGAGGTTGCGGATCAGCGCCGAGGGCACCAGGTCGGGTGTGCTGGCGAGAAACACGGCCGTGCCGGGCACGCGCTGCGCGCCGTCGAGCAGCTTCGCCAGTTCGCCGCGCGGCACCGCCTGCCGGGCGAGCGCCGCGCGCAGCTCGATCCGGCCGCTGCGCCAGGTCGCGAATCCCATGAACACCACGGCCGCGAGCGCCAGCGGAATCCAGCCGCCGTTCGGCACCTTGGTCATGTTGCCGACGACGAAGACCGCGTCGACCACGAACAGCAGGCCGAACACCAGTCCCACCGCCCCCTTGGGCCAGTTCCACTGGTCGAGCGCGACGAAGGCCCCGAGGATGGTCGTGATCAGCATGGTGCCCACGACGGCCGCGCCATAGGCGCCGGCGAGCGCGGCCGAGGAGCCGAAGCCGACGACGAAGCCGATGACCGCGAGGCACACCAGCCAGTTGACGGCGGGCACGTAGATCTGTCCCAACTCCGTGGCGGAGGTCTGCAGCACCCGGATCCGCGGCAGCAGGTCGAGCTGCACCGCCTGGCGCGCCATGGAGTAGGTTCCGGAGATGACCGCCTGCGAGGCGATGACGGTGGCCGCGGTGGCGAGCATGACCATCCACGGCAGCGCCGTGGGCGAGACCATGAAGTAAAGGGTCAGCGGCACGACGCGTCCGCGCGAGAGCTGCAGCGCGCCCTGGCCGAAGTAGTTGAGCAGCAGTGCCGGCCAGACGAGCAGGAACCACGCGATGCGCACCGGCTCCTTGCCGAAGTGGCCCATGTCCGCATAGAGCGCCTCGCCGCCGGTCATGGCGAGGAACACCGCGCCGATGATGCCGAGTGAGGACGCCGGGCGCTGCAGCAGCAGCTCGATGCCGTAGAGCGGGTTGATCGCGTACAGCACCACGGGGTCCAGGCGGATCGCCTCGGCGCCCGTGTACGCCAGCGTCAGGAACCACACGATCATGACGGGGCCGAACAGGGCGCCGACCTTGGCCGTGCCGCGGCGCTGGTAGGCGAACAGTCCGACGATGACGCCGACGGTGATCGGTATCACCGCATGCTGGAAGCTCGGGTCGAGCACCTGCACGCCTTCCACGGCGCTCAGCACCGAGATCGCCGGGGTGATCAGCGAGTCGCAGAAGAAAAACGCGGTACCGGCGAGCGCCAGCCACACCACCATCCGCGCCCACAGGCTCCCCGCGACGCAATGCCGCTGCGCCAGCGCGAACATGGCGAGGATGCCGCCCTCGCCCTCGTTGTCGGCGCGCATGATGATGGTGACGTACTTGATGGTCACCGAGAGGGTCAGTGCCCAGAGGATCAGCGACAGCGAGCCGAGCACCGCCTGATGGTCGAACCGGCCGGCTTCGCTGAGCGTCTCCTCGAGCGCGTACAGCGGACTGGTGCCGATGTCGCCGTAGACGATGCCGATGGCGCCGATGACGGCGGCCAGCGTCCAGCCGCGAGAGGTGCCATGGGTTGCCGCGCCCATGGCCTCAGCGCTGCCCGCCGCCGCGCGCGCGCCGCGTCGAGCGCTTCACCGCCGGCGCGGACCGGCGTTTCGTGCCGCCCCGCGGGCCGGTGTCGGCGCGAGTCGGCCCGCGCGGCCGGGTGCGGGCGGGCCGGGCCCGCGCGGGTTTCCTCGGCGGCCAGAGCATGGTGCCGCGGCACTGGACGGCGCCGCACCGGCAGGCGTAGATCTCATCGACGTTGGGCGGATCGTCCGCATCGCGCCCGAGCTGATAATCGTAACTCAGCTCCTCGCCCGGCCGGATGGTGCGGATGGCCACGATGAACACCCGCCCGCCTTCGATCACCGATTCACAGTTGGGGTCGCAGCAATGGTTGATGAACCGCGAGTCGTTGCCCTGGGCGCCGCCGTCGATCACCGTCCTGGAATCGACGACGAAGAGGAAGGTGTGGCTGTCGTCGCCGTCCCTGTCCTCGTAGCGACGGTCGGCCTCCCGGTGCGAGACCCGCTCGCCGAGATACTCGATGATGCGCGTGCCCTTGCGGATGCGTCGCAGCGCGAAGGCGCCGCGGCCGTGCACCGGGGATTTGCGCACTTTGAACCAGGGTGTGCGCCGTGCCGTGCGGGCGTTCGTCATCGCAGCGCTCT
>JAJYTY010000068.1 GCA_021792835.1 Pseudomonadota bacterium | reverse complement strand
CGATCTGCGCCCGACGGAAAGAGCATTTATTTCGTCAGTGACCGGGACGGATCGCCGCAGATCTATCAGGCCGGACTCGACGGATCCAACATCCGCCGCGTGACCTTCGCGGGCAGCTACAACGTCAGCCCGGCGATCAGCCCGGACGGCAAGTCGCTGGCCTTCGTGTCGCGCCAGGGCAACGACTACCAGCTGTGGCTGCAGGACCTGCAAAGCGGCGCCACGCGCGCGCTGGGCGACGGCCCCAACGACGGGCACCCCAGTTTCGCGCCGAACGGCCAGATCCTGGTCTACGCGGCAACGGACGGCGGCGCGCAGGTGCTGCGTACCGTGTCCCTCGACGGCAGCGTGCGCACCACGCTGGCGGCGCGCGGCGAGCAGGTTCGCGAACCCGCCTGGGGCCCCTGGACCCAGGCCGCCTGATCACGCCGCCGCCCCGCGCACCCGGCGCGCGCACCCTTCCCGCACCCTGCTTCCCGACACCATGACCTTGCGTATCCGTATCGCCCCGATGTTCGCCGCGCTGGCCGCGGCCACCCTGCTCGGCGGCTGTGCCTCCGGCGTCAGCCTCGGCCAGAAGGCCCCCGTCGAGTCGAAGACCGCGACCCCGGTAGGCGCGGCAGGCGCCGGGGCCGTGGCCAGCGCGCAGGGCGCGCCGCAGAGCTCGGTGGCGGCGGTGCAGACTCCCGGTGGCAGCGCCGAGGCAGGCGCCGGCTCGAATTCCGGCCCCACCGCCGATGTCGGGCGCAGCGTGTACTTCGCCTACAACAGCTACGCGGTCGAGCAGGCCTACCAGCCGACCGTGCAGCAGAATGCGCAATACCTGCTCGCCCATCCCGGCGCGCATGTGCAGCTGCAGGGCAACACCGACGCGCGCGGCAGCCGCGAATACAACCTGGCGCTGGGCCAGAAGCGTGCCGACGCGGTGATGAAGGCGCTGGAACTGCTGGGCGTGCAGCCCTCGCAGATGGAATCCATCAGCTACGGCAAGGAAAAGCCCAAGGCCCTCGGCGACACGCCGCAGGACTATGCCGAGAACCGCCGCGTCGACATCGTCTACCAGCCCTGAGCCCACTGCCCCACCGGAGAGCATGCGATGAACCTGCAGCAGACCTTCGTCCCCGGCGCGCGCCTGCGCCGCGCCGGCGCCGCGCTGAGCCTGGGCCTGGCCGGCCTGGCATGGACCGGTGTCGCGCATGCCGACCTGTTCGCCGACAACGAGGCCCGCCGCGCGATCCTGCAGCTGCGCCAGCAGGTGGCGCAGCTGCAGGCCCAGCAACAGAACCAGCAGTCGCAGATCCAGCAGGTGCGCAACTCCATGCTCGACCTGTCGGGCCAGATCGACCAGCTGAAGAGCGAGATCGCGCAGTTGCGCGGCCGGCAGGACACGACCGCGCAGCAGCTCAACACCACCCTCTCGAAAATGCAGGCCAGCCAGCAGCAGCTGACGCAGAGCCTGACACCCCTGCTGCCGGTGCAGGTGCAGATCAACGGCAAGACCTACAGCGTGCAGCCGGCCGAGAAGGCCGCCTTCGAGCAGGCGCTCAACGCCTTCCGCAGCGGCCAGTTCTCGACCGCGGCGACGCAGTTCCAGGCCTTCGTCACGCAATACCCGGCAAGCCCCTACCTGAACGAGGCGAAGTACTGGCTGGGCAACTCCATGTACGGCCAGCAGCGCTACAGCGACGCGGTGGCGGTGTTCCAGGACCTGCTGCACGCCGACCCGCAGGGCAAGCGCGCCCCCGAGACGATGCTCGGGCTGGCCAACTGCCAGGTCGAGCTGCGCGAGATCAAGACCGCGCGGGTGACCCTGCTGCGCCTGATCAAGGCCTACCCCGACTCGCAGGCCGCGGCGGCCGCGAAGGACCGGCTGGCCAAGCTGCGCTGATGTCCTCGCCGCTCATCGCACCGCGGCGCCGCGGCGCGCCCGCGGTGGTGCTGGTGTCCGGCGGGCTGGATTCGGCCACCGTGCTGGCGATGGCGCGCGAGGCCGGCTACGCCTGCCATGCGCTGTCGCTGGACTACGGCCAGCGCCACCGCGCCGAGCTCGACGCGGCGCGCGACGTCGCGCAGGCGCTGGGCGCCGTGCGTCACGAGATCGTGCGCCTGGACCTCGGCCGTTTCGGCGCCTCCTCGCTGACCGACACCTCGATCGAGCTCCCCACCGGCGATGCCCAGCCCGAGGGAATTCCCAGCACCTACGTGCCAGCGCGCAACACCGTGATGCTGTCGCTGGCGCTGTCATGGGCCGAGGCGCTGCAGGGCAACGACCTGTTCTACGGCGCCAACGCGGTGGACTACTCCGGATATCCGGACTGCCGCCCCGAGTACGTGCGGGCCTTCGAGCAGATGGCCAACCTGGCGACCAGGGCCGGCGTCGAGGGACAGCGCATGAGCGTGCACGCGCCGATCATCGAGATGAGCAAGGCCGGGATCATCCGCGAGGGACTGCGGCTGGGGGTCGATTTCTCGCGGACCGTGAGCTGCTACCAGGCCGACGAGCAGGGTCGCGCCTGCGGGCAGTGCGCGTCGTGCCGCATCCGCGCCGCGGGCTTCGACTCCGCCGGGATTGCCGACCCGACCCGCTACCGCCCCGCCTGACACCCCGCCTGACGCCGCGCCGCCGGCAGCGCGGCCCATGGGGGCCCCGCGCATTCCCGATGCGCAGGCGGCCGCGCCGCGTGGGACAATCGCTGTCCAGCCGATTTCCGCCCGTCGCGGGCCTCGCGGCCCCGGCGCCGCGAGCGCTCCCGCGCCCTGCCATGCCCACCGACACCTCGCTTTCGATGACCGCCCTGAACCACCTGGTGCTGGGCAGCGCTTTCCTGATCAGTGTGCTGTTCGGCGCAGTGATGCACCGCACCCAGTTCTGCTCCATGGGGGCGGTCGCCGACATCGTCAATTTCGGCGACTGGACCCGCATGCGCATGTGGATCCTGGCCATCGCCACCGCCCTGCTGGGCACCACGTGGCTGGCGGCCAGCGGCCAGATCGCACTGCGCCACAGCATCTACACATCCCCGGACCTGACCTGGCTGTCGGCACTGGTGGGCGGGGTGATGTTCGGCATCGGCATGGTGCTGGCGTCCGGTTGCGGCAGCAAGACCCTGGTGCGCCTCGGGGGCGGCAGCCTGAAGGCGCTGGTGGTGTTCCTGACCCTGGGACTGGGCGCCTACGCCACGCTGCGCGGGATCACGGCGATTCCGCGCGTGTACCTGCTCGACCGCGTCGCGCTGCACCTGGCCGGCACGCAGGACCTGCCGTCGCTGCTTGCGCGCCACACGCCCTGGTCGGCGCGGGCCTGGCTGCTGCTGCTGGGCAACGCCGGCGGGCTGGCGCTGGCGGCCGGCGCGCTGTGGCGTCGCGAGGGACGCGACGCCAGGCTGCTGCTGGGTGGCATCGGCATCGGGCTGCTGGTGGTGGCGCTGTGGTGGGTGTCCGGGCACCTGGGCTACGTCGCCGAGGACCCGCAGACCCTGCAGTCCACCTACGTCGGCACGCTGAGCAATCATCTCGAATCCTTCACCTTCGTCGCGCCGCTGGCGGCGACCCTGAACTGGCTGATGCTGTACAGCGACGCCAGCAACGTGCTGGACATCGGCATCGTCTCGGTGTTCGGCGTGATCGCCGGCTCGGCGCTGCACGCGCTGGCCACGCGGCGCTTCCGCTGGGAAGGCCTGTCGGGGCTGGAGGACACCACCAACCACCTGCTCGGCGGGCTGCTGATGGGAATCGGCGGCGTCACCGCGCTGGGTTGCACGGTGGGCCAGGGCATCACCGGCGTGTCCACGCTGTCGCCCACCAGCTGGCTGGCGCTGGCCTCGATCATCGGCGGCGGCGTGATCGGCGTGAAACTCCAGGCCTGGCGCCTGGAGCGCGCGGCCTGAAGCGCGCGCGCGACGACATGGACCTGGGCTCTCCCGCCGCGCAGCCGGACCCGCAGCGCCGCTTCGGCGGCATCGCGCGCCTGTACGGCGAAGCCGGGTTGCTGCGGCTGCGGCAGTCGCACATGATGGTGGTGGGGGTCGGCGGGGTCGGCTCGTGGGCGGCCGAGGCGCTGGTGCGCAGCGGGGTCGGCGAGATCACGCTGGTCGACCTCGACCACGTCGCCGAATCCAACATCAACCGCCAGGCGCAGGCGCTGGAATCGACCCTGGGCGAGGCCAAGGTGCGCGCGCTGGCGCGGCGCCTGCACGACATCAACCCCCTGTGCACGGTGCACGAGGTGGAGGAGTTCGTCACCGCGGAGAACCTGGCCGCGCTGCTCGCGCCCGACGTGGGAGTGCTGCTGGACTGCTGCGACCAGGTGCGCGCGAAGGCCGCGATGGCCGCGCATGCGCTGCGCGTCGGGCTGCCCATCGTGCTGTCGGGCGCGGCCGGCGGCAAGCGCCTGGCGCAGCACGTGCGCGTGATGGACCTGGCCGACGTGCGCGGAGACCCGCTGCTGGCCAAGCTGCGCTACCGCATGCGCCGCGAGCACGCGGCGCCGCGCCACGGCGCCATCGGGCTGCCCTGCGGATACCCCGACGAACCCCGCGCGGCCTTGCTGGCCGACGCCGTCTGCGCCGCGCCGACGGACGCCGGCGCCGGCCTGAACTGCGCCGGCTACGGCTCCAGCGTGATGGTCACCGCCAGCTTCGGCATGGCCGCGGCGGGACTGGCCGTGGAGACGCTCGCGCTGCGCCGCGACACCAGCGCGGCGAGCCGACCGCGTGCCGGCGCGCGGGGTGCCCTTTGCTATGATTGACGGTTTGTACCGGGGTCGTTAGCTCAGCCGGTAGAGCAGCGGACTTTTAATCCGTTGGTCGCGTGTTCGAGTCACGCACGACCCACCACGAGATCCATGCCCGCCCGCCGAAAGCGCGACACTGCGCCGACGGTTGCGCAAACCCGCTCGACAGGCGCACACTAGCGCGTGCGCCGCGGCCATCGATGGGGCCGCGCTGCGCAGGTTGCAGGAGCAGCGCAACGCCGTGATGGCAGAACCGGCCGAGCTGGCCGATTCCCGGATGGCGACGCGCACCGCCATCGAAGGCATCCTGACGCCATGTCGGCGCGCAGGTCGCGCCGGCCCTGGGACATCGCCGCCATGATCGACAGGGCCGTGGGCACCTTCACGCGCGCCGGGAGCGCCAGGACCCCGCGCCGGCGACGAGCGTGGCGAAAGGCAAGCGCCGCCCGGTTTGTGATCCGCCGCAACGCCTCCGTCGGATGACGAGGCCAGCCTGGACAGAATCGACGCCCCCGTCGCCGTTCTGCCTCGACCATCATGTCCTGTACGACGCAGCGCCGACCTGGTCTGTTGCTCAGCAGTGAGCAGTTTCTCGCGACCTACGAGCCCGCTCAGATGCCTGCGGACTGCGTGGGGGAGACCATCCTGAGAGCCAGCCTGCCAGAGCGGGTCATCAACAGGTTGTTGCACTCGCGCGCAGCGCGAGCGCACGGCTTCGCACTGGTGGAAGAGCATCCCGACGCACGAGGGGCCGTGTTGACCGTCGAAACGGTCGGGCTGCAGATGGTGTTCCTCGTCCCGCTGGTTTTCCAGTGGACGCGAGCCTGGCTGGTGGAAGGCGTGGAGCTGCGCAGGCACTTCACGCTGGCGCTCCAGGCGACCGACAGCCCGCGCGTCGACCTGGTTCGCATCGAAGAGCCTGTGGCGCACCCCGAGGAACAGGCCTGGCAGTCCATGCACGAGTGGATTGCCGCCGACCCGCCCGAGGAACTGCATCTGGCCCAGCTGATGCAACTGGCCACGCTGGTGGGCAACGTCGAGGGCGATAGCCGATCGCTGTTGCAGAGGGATCTGCGGCAGCGGTGGATCATCGCCTTCGCGCCGGATCGCCGCAGCCCGCAGCGGCTTCGACAGGATGCGCAGGCTCGACAGCAGGCCTGGACCCTGGCCTGGAGTCGGCTGGCGGCGCCCGCGAGGCCGCGGGCCCTGCAATCGACGCCAGGGCCCATCGGATAGCCCGCGCGCCGACGCGGCGCCGCATGCGCTCACTGCAGCATGAAGGTCTGGTACTCGAGCTTGCGGAACAGGCCCTGCAGCAACAGCAGTCCGAGGAACAACGTGCAGAGGATGGAAACGGCGAATCCGTAGCCGTAGAAGTCCGAGCCGAGCCGGATCGACAGCGCGCTCAGCGCGAAATTCAGCACCGCGAGGGTCGCGGTGATGACGACCACCTCGGTGCGCCGGTCCAGGTAATAGAACACGTTGAGCACGGCGAGCAGCATGACCTGGAAGCTGGCCGCCACCGCCTGCACCATGTACAGCGGCGTGTACAGCGCGCTGATTCCCAGCAGCCGGAAGATCGACGGCACGAAGGTGTAGAGCGACAGCAGGGTCAGCGCCTGCACCTTCAGGATCTGGTAGAGACCGTCGCGCACGACGTTTTGCATGCGCTCGCGATAGCCCGCGATGGCGCCCAGCGTGCCGCCGCTGCGCACGGTCTTGTAGAAGGCGTCGTACCACTCGACGAAGTCGGTCTCGAACTTCACCAGGAACACCGCCATGCCCGGGATGACCGAGAGGTAGGCCAGGAACACCGGCAGGTCGTAGATGGTCGACGCCCGCAGCATGCCGACGATCGGGCGCGAGGTTCCGGGATCGAACCAGAACACCAGCTTGTCGGCCCAGATCCCCAGGTTGTAGAGCGCCCCGCCCGCCAGCAGCGCCACGTACATGCGCCCGCGCCGAAAGCACTCCAGCGTCGGCGCGCTGCGCACCGGGAAGTTGCGCAGCACCAGCCAGAGCATCACCAGCCACATCACGAACTGCCCGCCGAGAAAGCCGGCGAGCAGCCCGTCGAGCCCCCAGGGCCGCGCCAGCGCGGCCAGCGCCACGGAGATGCCGTAGCCGAGGGCATACATGGCGACGATGATCCGGTAGTTCTTCAGCCCGGACAGGAACGCGGTGGCGATCCACAGGTTGCACAGCAGCGTGAAACCGAGCACGACCCAGGCGCGATAGAAGTCATCGACGCCGACGAAGGCGAACAGCGCGGCGAGCAGCCCCAGCACCCCCGAGACCGCGGTGGTCACCAGCATGACCCCGAGGTAGGCGGCGCCGATCTGCTCGCGCCGGTTCTCGAACAGGCGATCGGCGACCCAGCGGGTGAACCCGAGCTGCAGCCCGCCGGTCAGCACCAGCGAACCCATGATCAGGTAGGTGACGGTCACCTGGAAGCGGGTGACCAGCACGCTCGGGGTCACCACGCCGACCGAGATGATCCCTGTGGCGATCAGTCCCAGGATCGAGAACACCCACGGCCCCGAGCTGATGATCGAGGCATAGACGTAGGCGCGCAGCAGCCCCAGGTAGGACTGCGAGCGCAGCAGCTTGCGCAGTTCGAATCCGATTCCGGCCATCGCGCCCGCTCCCCTTCAGGCCTCGTCCGGCGGCGAGGCCGCGGGCACCCCGCCGCCGAGGTCCAGGGCTTCGAACAACTCCGTGTCGTCGGCAGCGTCGCTCGTGCCCGGCATCGGCTCGCCGCGCAGCACGGTGGCCAGTGCGCCGACCTCGTCGGCGGCGCCGGCCGCGCGCGCGACGCTGCGCTCCAGCGCGTCCTGGTAGACGGAGCGATACAGATCGAACATCAGCTCCTGCGTGTAGTAACGCTCGACGCGGGCCATCGCGCTGGCACTGGCGGCGCGCCAGCGCACGGGGTCGCCGAGCAGCGCGGCGCACTCCACACCCAGCGACTGCGCATCGGCGATTCCAACCAGGCTGCCGGCGGCTCCCAGGGCCTCGTCCTCGGGGCCCAGCCCGAGCAGCAGCTGGCGGCACGAGCCGACGTCGGTGGTCACCGCAGGAACCCCCGCCGCGAAACCCTCCAGCAGCACCAGCGGCAGCCCCTCGCTGATCGACGACAGCACCACCAGCCCGACCTTCGGCAGCAACTCGGCGGTGCGCTGAAAGCCGAGGAAGCGCAGGTGCTCGCCGAGTTGCAGGCTCTCGGCGAGTTCGCGGCATTCGCGCACGTAGTCCGGATCCTCGTCCTGCGGGCCGGCGATCCAGCCCTCGATCCCGGGCAGCCGGTTGCGCGCCACACGCACCGCGCGGATGAATGTCTTCACGTCCTTGATCGGAACCACGCGCCCGATCAGGCACATCACCGGCGGCGGATCCGCCGGCCGCAGCGCGCGCGCCGCGGCGTAGGCTTGCAGGTCGATGCCGTTGGGGATGCAGCAGGTGGTCACCGGATCGGCGCCGTCGGCGATCTGTCGCATGCGGTTGGCCTCGTACAGCGCCACCACCGGGTCGGCACTGTCGTAGCACATGCGCCCGAAGGACTCGAACAGACGGATCCACAACTGCCGGAAATACCCCGCATCACCCGCGGTGCGCTCGAGCATGGGCGTGTTGTCGTGGATCCAGGTCGACGAGAACAGCTCGATGCGGCGCTCCTTGGTGTAGATGCCGTGCTCGGAAAGCACCAGGGGCCTGTCGTGCATGCGCGAGAGGATCGCTCCCAGGTATCCGGCGTAGCCGGTGGACACGCTGTGGTAGACGTTCGCCGGGGGCAGCTCGCGCGCCAGCGCGGCGAGGGTCCAGATCGGCGTGTGCATCGTGCGCACGGTCCAGAAGTAATCGACGAACGAGGGGTCGGTGCAGCGCGCCTCGTACTGGCTGGCGATGTAGGACCAGGAGTCCTGCGAATGCAGGAAGTACTTCAGGTCGAGCTTGTCGCGCATCGCCTGCAGGCTGATGCGCAGCAGTTCCGAGCGGCTGTCGCGATCCTGCCCTTCGCGCAGCAGCACGTGCAGGCTGTCGACCAGGTCGGCGGTCGGCGCGTCGCCCCGCAGTTCCTCGGGCGGCGGCAGCAGCGTGTCGCTGAACAGGTACTGGTGGGTGATCGCGACGACGTTGTCCGGAACCTCGTAGCGCGGCTTGCCGTAGTCCTGTTCGCGCGAGCCGATGAACACGATGTGGAAGCGCAGTTGCGGGAAGCCCCGGATCATCTGGTTGACCCAACTCGACACGCCCCCGGCGACATAGGGATAGGTGCCCTCCAGCAGCAGCATGACGTCCACGAGACGTGGCGCCTCGTAGTCCTGCGGCCGGGTATCGACGAAGTCCGGCCCGCTCATGATTGCGCTCTCCCCGCCGCGTCCAGCGGCGAACCGCCGCGTTGCGCAGCGGCCTGCGCGGTCCACAGGCGCACCACCGAGCGCAGGCGCGGCGCGACCTGCGCCACGTCCAGCGGCTGCAGCAGGCGCGCGACCTCACCGTAGCGGCGCGCCATCCACTCGATCTCCGCGGCATAGGGGCGCCACAGCGACGGGCTGGCGCCCTGCGCGGCGAGTTCATCGAGCGCGGCACGCGCATCGTCGATGCGCTGCGTGGCCAGCGAAAGGCGCAGCAGCATCATGCGCAGCCCGGTGTCGCGCGGCATCTCCCGCAGCGCGATTCCGCAATGCTCGTAGGCCTGCTCGAGCGCGAAGGTCCGCAGGTCTCCCTGGGCGAGTCCCTGGTAGATGAACTCCATGTGCATCTCGGCGACGCGCCGCGCGCTACGCGCCAGCACGGCCGGGTCGGCGCCTTCGCCGCGCGCCTGCTTGAGTTCGCGCGTGGCGGCCTGCAGCGCGTCGGTCAGTCGGTGTTCCCAGCTGCTGGCGATGCCGTAGGCGAGCAGGCGGATCTCCTCGTTGGGGTCGCTCAGCAACTGGCGCATCACCGGCAGCGCCAGCCTGGGCGGCATCTCGCGCAGCGCGAGCACCGCGCGGATGCGCCGCTCGGCGGGCTGGCTCTGGTCGCGGGCGATGCGCGCCGTCTGCCCGGCGGGCATCTCCCGCCGCATGGCCTCGTCGGGGTTGGCGATGGAGAAGACCTCGAGCCGCGGTGCCAGGCGCAATGCCCCGTCGTCGTCGCGCCGGGGCGGCCGCGCCTGCGCCATGCGCATCGCGAACACCAGGCCCGGCGCCCCGACGATGGGCATGAACAACGCCAGCAACCCCAGCAAGGCCAGCGCGGCGCCGCGCGGCTCGCGACAGGACTCGGGCAGCCAGGGCTGCAGCACCCCCACCATGGCCAGCGAGGCCGCCGCGTGCAGGGCCCAGAACAGCACCATGTGCCAACCCGCGCGCCCGGACAGCAGCGCCCACAGCGCGCAGGTCTCGAGCGCCAGCAGCGCCGACCACGCAAGCCACCGCGATCGCTTCATGGCGTCGCCACCCCCGCCACCTGCCGGACCGCGGCAGGCGCGACTCCGGCGGGGGCTCCGGCCAGCGCCTCGACCATGCGCCGCAGTTCGACGAAACCCGCCACCGAGTGCACCGGCACGACCTCGACGGCCAGCGCATCCCCTTCGGGCCAGGCGTTGCGCGACGCGATGTCGCGCGCCAGTTCGGCCATGTCGCGGCGGTAGCTGGCCAGCGCCGCCGCGCTGTACATCGGCAGCAGCACCACCACCGCGGGCCTGCCGGCCTCGCCTGCGAAGTTCCACGTCGAGCTCTCCAGCGGCTGGCTCGCGGAAAACTCGGCCAGGTCCTCGCGCGCGGCCCACTGCGGCCCCTTCCAGACCGCGCAGTAGCTGCGCAGGCGCGAATGCTGGGCGAGGTGACTGAGCTGGGCCCACTCCTGCTGCAGCCCGATCGGGGCCTGCTCCCACGCGGCCCGGAACTCGGCCACGCCGATCTCGAGTTGCGAGAAGTCCAGATAGGACGCGCAAAGCACCTGCAGCCGCTGCAGGTTCTGCTCCTCGAAGGACATGAACGGCATCGAGTGCACCGCCAGCAGGGCATCGGGCTCGCCGTTCGCGTCCAGGCGCAACGGCGCCGCGAACACCCACACGCTGTGTTCGGACTCGGCCGCGCGCTCCTGCGCCACCTGCACGGCCTCGCGGGTCTGCAGCGCGCGCTGGATGAGCGGATGCCTCGGATCGAGTTGCGGCAGCTCCTGGCCCAGCGAGAATGCCAGGCGCCAGCCGGCCGCCGCGCCACGCGCGCGCGCCGGCTCCAGCACGAACACCCCGGCTTCGAGCAGTCGGCAGGACTGGCTCAGCAGCAGCAGCAAGGCATCGGGATCGGGCAGCGGACGCTGCGCTGCGCGGCGCCCGCCGCGCCGCACGGGCGTCTGCGGCGCCGTGGCGACGAAGGCGAAAATGCGACGCAGGTCGAGCAGCGCGTCGCGCAGCGTGACCGGCCGGTCGGTGAGTTCCTGCTCGAGCGTGGCCAGGGCCTCCTTGACGATGAACAGCCGCCGCTTGGTGCGTTCCAGGCGCGCGCCCAGGTCGGCCGCCACCTCGCGCTGCACGGCTTCGCGGTGCAGCATCGCACTGCCGAACTCCCCCAGGACCAGGGTCACGAGCACGCCGCCGAGAAAGAATTCCGACGGCAGCGCACCTGCCATCGGCACGCCGAGCAGGCGCGGCGCCATGCTCCAGAAGGCGGCGTAAAGCCCGGCTCCCAGCAGGCCCGCCGCGGCGCCGTAGCGTACGGCCACCAGCCACGGACCGAGCCAGACCCATGGAAACTGGGCGTGCAGACCCAGCGGATCGTGCGGCCTGAAGCTCCAGCTCAGCACCAGGATCACGGCCGGCAGCAACACGCTCTCGGATGCGGCAAGCCACGATGCGGGCGCCGGGCCGACGCCACCCGCGCGCGAGGCGCCCCTGCGACGGAACGCGCGCAGGGTGATCGAGCGCAACACCGAGACCGTGCGCATGGAGCTTCGCCCGGACCCGTTCACGGCGCCGATGGCGTCGACGCCGCGACGTCCAGCCCGCGCAGCAGCGCCTCGATCTGCGCCTGCCCCACTGCGGCCAGCGCCTGGTAGCCCCACCCCGAGCGCGCCCCGCTGGCGCTCCAGACGACCCGGCCGTCCGCCACGTCGCGCAGGCGCAGCACGATGCCCACCGCCGGTTCGCTGTCGACCCCGGTCTTGTAGCGCCATTCGGTCACGCTGCCCTCGAGCGCGTAGCGCGCGCCCTGCCGGCGCGCCCACCGCAGCGTCTGCTCCAGGCCCGGCGTCGGCGCGGCGCGCAACAGGTCCGGCTCGGCTCGCGGATAGCTGACGACGTCGTGCAGTCCCCGCTGTCGCAGCAGCGACACCGTGATCGCCTCGGCCCGCCGTGCGGCCAGCGGCACGTCGGTGAGATTGGCGAAGGGCAGCACGGCCAGCCTGGTGTCGGCGGCCAGCGCCGGCGAGCGCGCAGATACCGTGGCGACCGCGCAGCCGCCCAGCAGCAGGGCCGCCAGCGACACGACAGTGGCGATCGAACGACGGAGCAAGGAGTTTCGTGACATGGCTTTCTCCTGACGGTTGGGAAGGCTAGCGGCCGAACCACCAGCGGTACTGCAGGAACCACAGTCGGCTCTGCCCCGAGGTATCTCTCAGGCGCTGGTAGCCGAACACCAGCTGATCGACGCCGAACAGCGGGCCGCGCACGCCCACGTCGATGTTGCTGGTCAAGCCCAACGTGCGCGATTGCAGCACATCGATCTCCCCGTAGGGCATCCATCGATCGGCGTAGGTGCGCGCGTGATCCATCCCGAAGGCGATTCCGGCACCGAATGCGCTGTCGCCGGCCGGCAGGAAATAGCCCGCGTCCGGCACCGCGCCGCCCGGGACCAGCGCGGCATAGGTCGGCAGGCGCACGCCGCCGAGTGTCGTGAACTGCTGCTGGTAGCCCAGCAGCTTGAGCGCCACGTCGGGCTCGCCGCGGCGCAGCCACAGACCGAGCTGTTCCTGCAGCGCTCGCCCGCTGCCCAGCGCCTGGCCGTCGCGCGCGTGGTAGCGCATGTCGGACGCCGTCACGCTGGCCCAGGCGCGACCGAAGTCGCGCTGCAGCTGGAGCCGCACGCGGTCGCGGGCGCCGGCGACCTGCAGCGCCGCCGACTCGTCGGCCACCGCGTTGCGCTCGACCTCGACGCTGCCCTGGATGGCCCAGGCAAGCCGCGCCGACGCATCGACGCGCCAGCCCGTGAGCGCTCCGACGGCCTCGTTGCGACGCAATGCGAAACCCAGGCTGCGCCGGCCGCGATGCCACTGCAGGCCGACGCGCGCATCGCTCCACGTCGCGGGAAGTCCGGTGATGGTCGACGCATTGGAGCTTCCCAGCGCCTGGCGCGATGCGTCGATGTCCAGGCTCCAGGATCGGTCGAGTTGCCAATGCAGCTTCGCCAGCGGGCCGCGGCGCGTCACGTCGCCGACTTGCGCATCCTGCCACGCCAGGCTTGCCCTGCTGGCCAGCGCGATCTCGCGGCGGGCGGTCTGCCGCTGCAATGCGCGCAGCGCCGGCGAATCCTGCCCGGACTGCGCAGCCCGCTCGAGCACCGCTTGCGCAAGGCGCAGCGACGCCTGCGGCTTCCCGGCGGCCTGCAGCGCCTGCGCGAGATCGGCGGGCGCCAACGTGGCGGCCACGCCGCCACGCAGGTCACGCGCGACCGCCACGGGGTCTGCGTCGCGCAAGTCGAGCTGCAGCTGCACCGACTGCCGCTGCGCAGTCGACAAGGTCTCGTGCGCCAGCCACCACCGCGCCGCCGAGGTCGTGTCGAGGCGCAGCAGCCAGTCCGCGATCGCCGCGTCGGCGCGGCTGCGCTGGGCCGCCGTGAGGGGACCGCGCAGCAGCCTGCTGCGCAGCGCGGCGAGCAGCCGCTGCTGCGCGCGCGCGCCCAGTCGTGACTGGCCCAGGCGCAGCCGCGCGATCAGCCGATCCAGGTCGCGCCCGCTTCGCGCGTCGGTCTGTCTCGCGCGCGCGGCCGGCACCTGCAGCAGCTCCCATGCGCGCTCGAGCGCGGCGTGCGCTCGACGCTCGTCGCCGGCCTGCTGCCACAGTTCGCCGTACTGCATCATCCACAACGCGTCTGATTTGTGCCGCGGATACAGGCGCTGCGCGTAGGCCAGCGCGACGCGCGTGTCGCCCAGCGCCTGCGCCGCCGCCAGCGAAACCTCGAGTCCTCCCGGGCTGTCGCGCAGCGCATCGGCATAGGCCGGGAAGCTGCGGCGCAGGCAGGCACGATCGCCGCCGTCGATGCAGATCCACAGCAGGCCGATCTCGTAGTCCCGATCCCCCGGGGCGAGTTGCAGCGCGCGCGTCTGGTCCGCCAGCGCCTGCTGCTGCCGACCCAAGGCCTGCCAGACCTGAGCGCGCGCGGCATACATTGCGGCACGGCGCGACAGCTCGGCGCGCAGCGGGCTGCCGTCGACGCTGCGCTGCCAGTCCTGCAAGCCGCGCAGGCTGGGCTCGCGCTGCAACAGTTGCAGCCACAGCAAGGCCAGCGATGCCGAAGGCTGGCGCCGCCACGCCTGGCGAGCCATGGCCAGCGCGGCCTTGGCGCCGCGACCGCGCTGCGTGAGCGTGATCAGGCGCTCGACCTGGTAGGCGCCGAGATCCGCGCGTGTCGACGCCCGCGCCCACACCGACGCGTAAGCGGCCTCGGCCTGCGCACCGCGCCCGAGGTCCCAGGCGAGGTCGCCGAGCAGGCGCTGGTGGGCGCTGCGCAGCGTCGCGGGTCCCGGCAGCGACTGCGTCGAGCGCAGCACCTCGAGGGCTTCGGCGAAGCGCCCGGATTGCACCAGAGCGTCGGCGTAGTCGATGCTCGCGCGCAGGTCCAGCGCGCCGTGTGCCGCGGCCTGCGCATAGGCACGCAGCGACTCCTGGACCTCACCCAGGTTGCCGAGCAGCCAGGCCAGCGACGCCAGCACGCCGGGCTGCGCGCGCGCCGCGCCGCGCAACACGCGCACCGCCGCTCGCGCATGCCCGGCGGACTCGAGGCTTTGCGCGTACTGCAGCCAGTCCTGTTCACCCATCCTGGTGTGCGCCGCGCGTTCGCGCCAGTACAGGTCGATCCCGGCGCTCGAATGCTGCCCCAGCGCGAGCCGGTGCTCCTGCTCCAGCGCCAGTGTCGAGTAGCCGGCACGCAGCACCTGCATCCACTGGCGCAACGCGGCGTCGTCTTGACCGCTCCATTCCAGCACGCGCGCGCGGCGCTGCTGCCAGTCGCGGTCGGCCGGATGCGCGACGAGCTGGGCGTCGGCGACGCGCAGCGCCTGCGCGGGCAGCCCGGCGCCCAGCAGCACACGCCATGCCAGCTCGCGCTGCCGTGCATCCATCGCCTGCGCGAGCACCGCGGCCGGCTGCTGCAGGTCGATGCAGCGGTGCAGCCACATGACGGCCTGCGCAGGCTGGTCGGCGCCAAGCGACAGGCGCACCATCATCCAGCGCACCGCGGGCCCCACCTCGGCATGGCCGATGGCCCGCGAGATGCGACGCCAGGCCAGCACCGGATCGCCCGACGCCAGGAGCACCTGCGCCGCGGCGAGGATCAGGCGGTCGCGCACCGCCGTGTCGCGCGCATGCGCCGCGCTGGACAACAGCACGCGCGCCGCGAGCTCGTAGTCACCCGTGCCGAGCAGGATGTCCCGCGCCTGACGGGCATCGGCGGGGTCCAGCGGCAACAGGCGCAACAGCGAGGGGGCCAGCCATCGCGGCCGCGCGCGCGCGCCGAAGCGACGTGACAGTTCCACCGCGGCTTTCCACTGCGCAAAGTCCGCGGGCTGCAGCTCGTCGACCAGGCGCCGGATCTCGGAGGCCGCGTGGGTCATGGCCGTGGCGTCGTGCGCCGCCGCGGCGTCGTTCCAGAGGGTCTGCCAGATGCGCAGGCGCAACTCGTCCACGGGCCTGCCGCGCAGCCCGGCCAGCGTGGCTAGCGCCTCGCGCGACTTGCCGATATGCGCATAGCGCTGCGCCAGCATGCGTCGCAGTCCGGGATCCCCTGCGCGCTGCGCCGACAGCTGGCGCAGGTAGTCGATGGCCAGCCGGTCGTTGCGCGTGCGGGCCAGCAGCGGCAGCAAGGACTTGCCCGGGTACACCGCGACCAGCGCCGCCACGCAAAGCAGTGCCAGGCCGAACAACGCGCCGCGCGGAAACAGGCGGCTGCGTCTGGGGTCGTCGACGGCGACGTGCAGTGCATCGGCGGCTGGCTGCTGCTTGCGCATGCTCGCTGGCTGGCTCCTCACGCCCGGCGCAACACCAGTTCGAGCGACGTCGACGGGCCGTGCACATGCCATTGCCCGTCGCGCTGCCGCAGCGTGGCGCCCGGCGCGCGCTCCACGCTCCAGCCCGCGGGAAGCCGCAACAGCGCGTCGATGGGAACGAAGCCTTGCAGGCGCACGCGCTGCGTGGCGTCGCCTACGGCCTCCCAGGAAACCACGTCGGCGTTCGCGTCGACCAGCATCGGCCGCGACAACGGCGCCGCTCCCGTGCGAAGTATCGCGTCCGCGGCCTGCACGTGCAGGTAGCGCCGCGGCCCGTGCTCGTTCCAGCCGACGACGTGGGCGCAGCGCTCGAGGTCGGGCGCGGCCGCGGCGCGCGGCTGGGTCCACTGGTGGATCTGCTCGGCTGCGCGCAGGCGCCAGCCGCCTGCGAGCCGGCGCGCCACCGTGGCGCGGCGCCACTGCACGACCGCCTGCGAATACTGTCTTCCGTAGATCGGGTGCGCGGACTGCGCGAGCGCCCACCGGAACACCTTGTGCAGGCTTTGCAGCCCGGCCTCGCGGGTGACGATGTAGGGGTGGAAGTAGATGCCGATGGGCTTGAGCCGACGCGGCGAATCGGTCATCTCGTAGGTCTCGATCGCCCGCTCGAAACCGAAATACGGGCCGCGCCAGTCATGCGTGTAGGCCTCTTCGTTCGAACACGCGGCGTAGACCTGGAACAGCGCGCCCTTCGGGATGCCCATCGGCGCGACCAGGGTCAGGCTCGGCGCCGAGCGCGTGATCGTCGCGCCGCCGCCGTTGAGGTTGGCCATGCCCGCGGCGTAGGTCATCTCCACCGCCTTGACCGGGGGATTGCAGTCGCCGGGCCACAGCAGCATGTCGCAGGGCTTGCCGGGCGGGCACAGGTGCTTCTCGATGTACTCCTTGGCGCCGATCACGTTGCTGTACGTGCTGAAGCGGTAGTTCGGCAGCGGCAGGTAGTTGCCGTAGGTCGAGTAGCCCTTGCCGGTCGGGAAGCGCGCGTGGTACCTGGACGCCAGCACCCAGTCGAAGGGATGCGACCAGGTATGGCTGGCCGCCTCCACCCACGGCAGCGCGTACATGCGCAGATCGGA
>JAJYTY010000067.1 GCA_021792835.1 Pseudomonadota bacterium | reverse complement strand
GGCTACGATGGCAGCGGCGAGGCCCCGTTGCTGGGGGTCGGCCTGTCCTATGCGCTCGCTCCTGCCAGCAGCGCGCGGGTCGAATACCAGCTGGTGCCGGGCGCGAGCGGCAGGCTCGGAGCGAACCTGGACACCTTGATCGTCGGGTTGCAGCAGCGCTTCTAGCAGGCAGTCGCGCAGGCGGTCGCGTACCTTGCGCGGCGACAGCAGTCCGGGCGTCGCGAGGCCCGGGATCGCGTGTGGCGAACCCGGCGGTGAATCGCGCATGGCGCTGGAAATAGCCCTTGAACGCCTGCGGGTCCACGCCGTCGCCGTCCTGCCCGTCGAGCCTGGCACGTTCGCTGAGCATGCGGGCCCAGGCACGGTCGAATGATCGGCAGCCTCGGCGTGGTGCGCGAACACGCCGGCACCGGCGCCGACGAGAGCGGGCGCATCGGCGACCTGCTGCGACGCTCGGCGCTGCGCATCGAGGGGCGGCTCGAGGGCCTCACGGCGAAGCGTGTCCCCGGGAAAAACGAAGGCCACCCGGAGGTGGCCTGAGTTCTTGATGTTCCTGGTGCCGGTGAAAGGAATCGAACCCTCGACCTTCTCATTACGAATGAGCTGCTCTACCGACTGAGCTACACCGGCGCGAAACCCGTAATACTACCTTAGCGGGGGCCGCCGGTCACGCCGCGCCGGCCTGCGCCTCCAGGTGGTAGCGCTGCAGGCGTTCGACCTCGTCGCGCGAGCCCAGCATCACCGCGGCGCGCTGGTGCAGCTCGGTGGGCTGGATGTCGAGGATGCGCTCGGCGCCGGCGATGGCCAGTCCGCCGGCCTGCTCGACCAGCATGGCCATCGGGTTGGCCTCGTACATCAGGCGCAGCTTGCCGGCGCGGTCGGCTTCGCGCCGGTCCCATGGGTACATGAACACGCCTCCGCGCTGCAGCACGCGGTGCACGTCGGCGACCATGCTGCCGATCCAGCGCATGTTGAAGTCCTTGCCACGCGGGCCGTCGGCGCCGGCCAGGCATTCGTCGATGTAGCGCCGCACCGGCGGCGCCCAGTGGCGCAGGTTGGACATGTTGATCGCGAACTCGCGCGTGGCCGCCGGGATGCGCAGCTGGTCCTGGGTCAGCACGAAGCCTCCCTGGTCCGGGTCCAGCGTGAAGGCGGTGACTCCATTGCCCAGGGTCAGCACCAGCGTGGTCTGCGGCCCGTAGGTGCAGTAGCCGGCCGCTACCTGGCGCCGTCCGGGTTGCAGGAAGTGCCGGGCCTCGACTTCCTCGACGCCTTCGTCCAGGTGCAGCACCGAGAAAATCGTGCCGATCGTCACGTTGACCTCGATGTTGCTGGATCCGTCCAGCGGGTCGAACATCAGCAGGTACTCGCCGCGCGGGAAGCGGTGCGGGATCGGGTGGATGCGCTCGAGCTCCTCGGAGGCCATCGCCGCCAGGTGCCCGCCCCATTCGTTGGCCTCGAGCAGCACGTCGTTGGCGATCACGTCGAGCTGCTTCTGCACCTCGCCCTGCACGTTCTCGGTCTGCAGGCTGCCGAGGATGCCGCTGCTGGCGCCCTTGTTGACGGCGCGGCTGATGCGCTTGCATGCGCGCGCCACCTGCTCGATCAGCAGGCGCAGCGACGCCGGGATCTGGCTGTGGATGCGCTGCTGCTCGATCAGCCAGCGCGACAGGCTGACGGGGGTTTCGGACATGGGAGTCTCGCTTCGGGGTGGACGTTGCGGGCGGTCGCGGCGATCAGGCCAGCGCCTTGTCGAGGATTTCGCGGCAGTCCGACGACAACTGCTCGTGCGCGGCCAGTTCGCGCATCGCCGCCTCGGCGGCTTGCGCATAGGGCTGCGCCAGCTTGCGCCAGCGGTCCATCGCGCGCGCCAGGCGCGCCGCGACCTGCGGGTTGATCGCATCCAGTGCGCGCACCTGCTCGGCCCAGAAGGCGTAGCCGGCACCATCGGCGCGGTGGAAGGCGCCGGGATTGCCCATGCAGAAGGTCGAGATCACGCTGCGGGCGCGGTTCGGGTTGCGCAGCGTGAAGTCGGGGTGGCGCATCAACTCCCGGATGTGCTCGATCTCGACCCCGGGGGCCGAGGCCTGCAGCGCGAACCACTTGTCCATCACCAGCGGCTCATGCGCGAATTGCGCGGCGAAGCGCTGCAGCGCGGCGCCCGCCAGTTCCGCCTGGCTGGCCACCAGCGCCGACAGCGCGGCGAAGCGGTCGGTCATGTTGTCGGCATCCTTGACCAGCTGGTAGGCGCGACCCTGCCACTGCGCCTGGCCGTCCAGGCACAGCATGCCCAGCGCCAGGTTGCGCAGGCCGCGCCGCGCGGCGCCGGCGAAATCGCTGCTGTAGCCGCCCTGCGGCGCGAGTTCGCGCCACAGGCGTTCCCAGTCGTCGCGCAGCGCGCGCGCCAGCTCCAGGCGCATCTGCCGGCGCACCTGGTGGATGCGTGGCGGGTCGATCAGCGGCAGCTGCTCGGCGATGTAGCCTTCGCCGGGCAGTCCCAGCAGCAGTTCCTGGAAGGCCGGGTCGAGGCGCGCGTCGCGCAACACCGCGCGCAGCGCGTCGACGTAACGCGCGTCGAGCTGCAGCGCCTCGCCGCCGGCGGCCGGCAGCAGGCACGCCAGCGCCAGGCGCTGCGCCGACTCCCAGCGGTTGAAGGGGTCGGGGTCGCCCGCCAGCAGCACCAGGCGCTGCGCGTCGTCGAGTCCATCGTCGAGCATCACCGGTGCCGAGAAACCGCGCAGCAGCGACGGCACCGGCTCCTGCGCGACGTCTTGCAGCGTGAAGCTCTGCTGTTCCTGCGTGAGCACCAGCAGGGCCTCGTCGGTGCCGGATTCGCTGCCCGGCGCGCGCATGCGCAGCACGCTGCCGTCGCGCCCGAGCAGCCCGATGCGCAGCGGGATGACCTGGGCCTGCTTGTCGGCCTGCCCCGGCGTGGGCGGGCACAGCTGCTCGAACTGCAGCGTGTAGCTGCGCTGCGCGGCGTCGTAGATGCCGCGCGCGCGCACGCGCGGCGTGCCGGCCTGGGAATACCAGCGCGCGAAGGCCTCGCGGTGGCGCGCCAGTTCCGAGCCGGGGTTGGCGTCGGCCATCGCGGCGAGGAAGTCGTCGCAGGTCACAGCCTGCCCGTCGTGGCGAGCGAAGTACTCGCGCATGCCGCGCGCGAAGCCCTCGCGCCCGACCAGGGTCTGCATCATGCGCACGACTTCGGCGCCTTTCTCGTACACGGTGGGGGTGTAGAAGTTGTCGATCGCGACATAGCTGTCGGGGCGCACCGGGTGGGCCATCGGGCCGGCGTCCTCCGGGAACTGCATCGCGCGCAGCGCGCGCACGTCCTCGATGCGCCGCACCGCGCGTGCCGACTCGCCGCCGGCGGCCGCCGCCAGGTCCTGGCTGAATTCCTGGTCGCGGAACACCGTGAGCCCTTCCTTCAGGCTGAGCTGGAACCAGTCGCGGCAGGTGATGCGGTTGCCGGTCCAGTTGTGGAAGTACTCGTGGCCGACCACCGATTCGATGTTCTGGAAATCGAAGTCGGTCGCGGTGGCGGGATTGGCCAGTACGTACTTGGTGTTGAAGATGTTCAGGCCCTTGTTCTCCATCGCGCCCATGTTGAAGTCGCTGACCGCGACGATCATGAAGCGGTCGAGGTCCAGGCTGAGCCCGAAGCGCTGCTCGTCCCAGGCCTGCGCCAGCACCAGCGAGCGCATCGCGTGCTCGGTCTTGTCGAGGTCGCCTTCGCGCACGAACACCTCCAGCACATGCTCGCGGCCGTCGCGGCTGCGCACGCGCTGCTGGCGGCTGACCAGGCGCGCGGCGACCAGCGCGAACAGGTAGCAGGGCTTCGGGAACGGGTCTTCCCAGGTGGCCTGCATGCGACCGTCGTCGAGACGGCGCTGTTCCAGCAGGTTGCCGTTGCTCAGCAGCACCGGGTAGCGCGCCGGATCGGCGCGCAGCACCACGGTGAAGCGGCTCATCACGTCCGGCCGGTCGGGCCAGTAGGTGATGCGGCGGAATCCCTCGGCCTCGCACTGGGTGAAGAACGCTCCGCCGGACATGTACAGGCCCGACAGGTGGGTGTTGGCAGCCGGCGAGCAGGTGTTGACCAGTTCCAGCTGGAAGCTCTCGGGCAGCTTGTCCAGGCGGATCCCGCCGCCGGCCTGCGCGTACACGTAGGGCCTGCCGTCGACGGTCAGCGACTGCAGCACGATGTCCTCGCCGTCCAGCTGCAGCGGCGCGTCGGCGGCCGCCCCGGGGTTGCGCCGGACCTGCATGCGGCTTCTCACCCGGGTGCGTTCGGGGTCGAGGTCGAACTCGAGTTGCACGCGCTCGATGGCATAGGCCGGCGGCGCGTAGGCCAGACGGGAGATCACGGGGGCTTGGTCGATGCGCATGTCGCTGGTGCTTCCTGGGTGATGCCGGCACGGGTCGCCGCGTGCCGGGGGCTGCGGCCGCTGCGCGGCCTACAGACCCTGCTTGAGGCTGGCGGAAATGAACTCGTCGAGGTCGCCGTCCAGCACCTTCTGGGTGTTGGAGTTCTCGACCCCGGTTCGCAGGTCCTTGATGCGGCTCTGGTCGAGCACGTAGGAGCGGATCTGGTGGCCCCAGCCGACGTCGCTCTTCGTGTCCTCGAGCTTTTGCTGCTCGGCCTGGCGCTTGCGCAGCTCGTGCTCGAACAGGCGCGAGCGCAGCATGGCCCAGGCCTCGGCACGGTTCTTGTGCTGCGAGCGGTCATTCTGGCACTGCACGACGATGCCGGTCGGCACGTGGGTGATGCGCACCGCCGAGTCGGTCTTGTTGATGTGCTGGCCGCCCGCGCCGCTGGCGCGGAAGGTGTCGATGCGCACGTCGGCGGGGTTGATCTCGATCTCGATCGAGTCGTCCACCTCCGGGTACACGAACACGCTGGCGAAGCTGGTGTGGCGCCCGCCGGAAGAGTCGAAGGGGCTCTTGCGCACCAGCCGGTGCACGCCGGTCTCGGTGCGCAGCTTGCCGTAGGCGTAGTCGCCCTCGATCTTCAGCGACGCGCTCTTGATGCCGGCGACGTCGCCCTCGGATTCCTCCAGCACCTCGACCTTGAAGCCCTGGCGCTCGCTATAGCGAAGGTACTGGCGCAGCAGCATGGCCGCCCAGTCGCAGGCCTCGGTCCCGCCGGCGCCGGCCTGGATGTCCAGGAAGCAGCTTCCCGGATCCATCGGGTTGGAGAACATGCGCCGGAACTCGAGTTCCTCGACCCGCCCGGCGGTCGCCCGCACGTCGTCGGCGATGGCCTGCAGCGTGTCGTCGTCGTTCTCGTCGCGCGACAGCTCGAACAGTTCCTGGTGGTCCGACAGCTCGCGCTCGATGCGATCGATCTGCAGCACCACGGATTCGAGGCCACGGTTCTCGCGCCCGAGTTCCTGGGCGCGTTTCGGGTCGTCCCAGACCTTCGGGTCTTCCAGCGCCGCGCTTACCTCGCGCAGGCGAGCCGCTTTCGCATCGTAGTCAAAGATACCCCCGAAGCAGGCGCGTGCGCTCCGAGAGGTCGCGCAGCTGGGCGGAGAGGGCGTTGAGTTGTTCGGCTTCCATGTCGAATCGGGATGGGTGCTCAATGAGTCGAAGCCGGCATTGTCGCATCCGCGCACACGGCGTCGCGAACCGGGCCGGGCGGCTTGCTCAGGGCTTGAAGAAGTCGCGCACCTTGTCGGTCCAGCTCTTGCCGCTGGGCGTGTGGCGGTCGCCGCCGCGCTTGAGGGACTCGTCGAGCTGCTCGAGCAGGCGACGCTGCTCGTCGTTCAGGCGCACCGGGGTTTCCACCTCGATGTGGCAGTACAGATCGCCGGCGTGGGCCGCGTGGATGCCCTTGATGCCCTTGCCGCGCAGGCGCAGGGTCTTGCCCGACTGCGTGCCCTCGGGGAGGTCGATCTCGGCCGCGCCGCCCAGGGTCGGCACCTCGATGTGCGCTCCCAGCGCTGCCGCGGTCATGCTCACCGGGATGCGGCAGTGCAGGTCGTTGCCGTGCCGCTCGAACAGCGCGTGCGGCTTGATCTGGATCTCCACGTACAGGTCGCCGGCCGGGCCGCCGCCCAGGCCCGGCTCGCCGTTGCCGCTGGAGCGGATGCGCATGCCGGTGTCGATGCCTGCCGGGATCTGCACCTCCAGGGTCTTCTGGCGCTGGATGCGCCCCTCGCCATGGCAGCTCGGGCAGGGCTCGGGGATCACCTTGCCGGTGCCGCCGCAGGTGGAGCAGGTCTGCTGCATCGCGAACGGGCCCATGCGCTGGGTGGTCGCGCCGCTGCCGCCGCAGCTCGGGCAGGTCTTGGGCTTGGTGCCCGGCTTGGCGCCGCTGCCGTGGCAGGTGGCGCAGGCGTCCCAGCTCGGGATGCGCAGTGATTTGGTGGTGCCGTGAGCCGCTTCCTCCAGGCTCAGGCTGAGCGAGTAGCTCAGGTCGGCGCCGCGATAGACCTGCGGGCCACCGCGCTGGCGCGCGCCTCCGCCGCCGAAGATCTCCTCGAAGATGCTGCCGAAATCGGCGAATCCGGCGGCGCCTCCGAACCCGCCCGGGCCCGCGCCGGCGGCCGAGGGGTCGACGCCGGCATGGCCGAAGCGGTCGTAGGCGGCGCGCTTTTGTGGATCGGTCAAGGTCTCGTAGGCCTGCTTGACCTCCTTGAACCGCTCCTCGCTGTCCTTGTCACCCTGCGTGCGGTCGGGGTGGTACTTCATGGCCAGCTTGCGGTAGGCCTTCTTCAGCGCATCCTCGTCCGCGTCGCGGGGAACGCCCAGAACTTCGTAGAAATCTCGCTTGGCCATGGTCACAGCTGTTCGAGGGTGAATGCAAAAAGGGAGGGTGCGCACGGCACCCTCCCGCAAGTCCGTGCATGCGCGCACCCGGGGCGTGCCCGGGGCGCATCATCGCATGCCGGCAGGCCGACCCGCCAGGTCACGCCTTGCCGTCCTTGACCTCCTTGAACTCGGCGTCGACCACGGTGTCGTCGCCGGGCGCCGCCGAGCCCGCACCCGCGGCGCCGGCACCGCCGGCCGCACCCGCAGCCTGCGCCTGCTCGGCCTGTTGCGCGTACATCTGCTCACCCAGTTTCTGGCTGGCCTGCATCAGCGCCTCGGTGCGTGCCTGGATGGCGTCCTTGTCGTCGCCCTTGAGCGCTTCGTCCAGATCCTTCAGCGCGGCCTCGATGGCGTCCCTGGTCGCGGCGTCGACCTTGTCCCCATGGTCGGCCAGGGACTTGCGCACGCCGTGCGCGGCGGCGTCGGCCTGGTTGCGGGTGTCCACCAGTTCGCGCTTGCGATGGTCATCGGCGGCGTTCGCCTCGGCGTCGCGCACCATGCGCTGCACCTCGTCCTCGCTCAGGCCGCTGTTGGCCTTGATGGTGATCTTGTTCTCCTTGCCGGTGCCCTTGTCGCGCGCGCTGACGTGCAGGATGCCATTGGCGTCGATGTCGAAGGTGACCTCGATCTGCGGTACACCGCGCGGCGCGGCCGGGATGCCTTCGAGATTGAACTCGCCGAGCAGCTTGTTGCCGGAGGCCATCTCGCGCTCGCCCTGGAATACCTTGATGGTCACCGCGGGCTGGTTGTCGTCGGCCGTCGAGTACACCTGCGTGTGCTTGGTCGGGATGGTGGTGTTGCGCTTGATCATCGGCGTCATCACGCCGCCCAGGGTCTCGATGCCCAGGGTCAGCGGGGACACGTCGAGCAGCAGCACGTCCTTGCGCTCGCCGGACAGCACCGAGCCCTGGATGGCCGCGCCCACCGCCACCGCCTCGTCGGGGTTGACGTCCTTGCGCGGATCCTTGCCGAAGAACTCGCGCACCTTGTCCTGCACCTTGGGCATGCGGGTCATGCCGCCGACCAGGATCACGTCGGAGATCTCGCCGATCTTCACGCCGGCGTCCTTGATGGCGACGCGGCAGGGCTCGATGGTGCGCTCGATCAGTTCCTCCACCAGGGCCTCGAGCTTGGCGCGCGTGAGCTTCATGCTCAGGTGCTTCGGCCCCGACGCGTCGGCGGTGATGTAGGGCAGGTTGATCTCGGTCTGCTGGCTGCTGGAGAGCTCGATCTTGGCCTTCTCGGCGGCGTCCTTCAGGCGCTGCAGCGCGAGCACGTCCTTCGACAGGTCGACTCCGGATTCCTTCCGGAACTCGGCGACGATGTAGTCCATGATGCGCTGGTCGAAGTCCTCGCCTCCGAGGAAGGTGTCGCCGTTGGTCGACAGCACCTCGAACTGCTTTTCACCGTCGACATCGGCGATCTCGATGATCGAGATGTCGAAAGTGCCGCCGCCGAGGTCGAACACGGCGATCTTGCGGTCACCCTTGGAGGTCTTGTCCAGGCCGAAGGCCAGCGCGGCCGCGGTCGGCTCGTTGATGATGCGCTTGACTTCCAGCCCGGCGATGCGCCCGGCGTCCTTGGTCGCCTGGCGCTGGCTGTCGTTGAAGTAGGCCGGCACCGTGATCACGGCCTCGGTGACCTCCTCGCCGAGGTAGTCCTCGGCGGTCTTCTTCATCTTGCGCAGCACCTCGGCGGAGATCTGCGGCGGGGCCAGCTTCTTGCCGCGCACCTCGACCCAGGCGTCGCCGTTGTCGGCCTTGACGATGCTGTAGGGCATCAGCGAGATGTCCTTCTGCACCTCCTTTTCCTCGAACTTGCGTCCGATCAGGCGCTTGACCGCGTACAGCGTGTTCTTCGGGTTGGTCACCGCCTGGCGCTTGGCCGGCGCACCGACCAGGATCTCGCCGTCTTCCATGTAGGCGACGATCGACGGGGTCGTGCGCGCGCCCTCGCTGTTCTCGATGACCTTGGGGCTCGAGCCCTCCATCACGGCAACGCAGGAATTGGTCGTGCCGAGGTCGATGCCGATGATTTTTGCCATGTTGAACTCCGGAAATCTCGTTGTATGGGGTGTTCGGGCCCGTGCGAGGGGCTTGCGCGGTTCGCTGTCCTTGCAGATGCAGACGCTCGCGCCGGATTCAAGGGTTCAGGTGGCGGATTGCGCGCCGGCCGCGGCCACCGTGACCAGCGCCGGGCGCAGGGTGCGCTCGGCCAGCACATAGCCCTTTTGCAGCACCGTGACCACGGTGTTGGCGGGTTGTTCGCTTGCCACGCTGGCGATCGCCTGGTGGCGGGTGGGGTCGAAGCGCTCGCCGGCCGCCGGCGCCACCTCCTGGATGCGGCTGCGTTCGAAGGCGCCGCGCAGCTGGCCGAGGGTCAGCTCGACCCCCTTCTTCAGCGCCTCGATGCTGCCGCTGGAGTCGGCCAGAGCGGCTTCCAGGCTGTCCTTCACCGGCAGCAACTCCTGCGCCATCGACTCGACCGCGAACTTGCGCGCCTTCGCGCTTTCCTCTTCGGCGCGGCGGCGCACGTTGTCGGCCTCGGCCCTGGCGCGCAGGAACTGGTCCTTCAGCGCCTCGAGTTCGTCCTGCGCCGCCTTCAGCGCCTGCTCCAGCCCGTCGCCGGAGCCGCGGTCGGCCTGCGGGTCCTGCGGGGTGGCGGCAGCGGGGTCCGGCGAACGGGGGGACTGGGTGGGGTCGGTCGGGGGATTCTGGGTCATGGGTCGACTGCGGGATCGGTCAGGGCGCCGCCGCAGCGGCGCGCGTGGGTGTCGCAGTCGAAATGGGGGCGCCAACGGGGCTTTCAAGGGGGAGCGGGCGCTGTATGAACACGACGCTGTCGCGGAACTCCACCGGCTGCAGGCCACGGGCCAGGCCGCTGGAGCGGAACTCGCGCAGACGGTCGCGCGCCACCCACACGGCGACCGGGCGGCCGCTGTCCAGCGCCTGGCGCAGCGCATCGCGTCCCACGCAGGCGGGGACCCCGTTGGCGTGCGCGCAGCCAAACCACAAGTCGGAGCTGGCGCTGTCGATCACGCGCAGGGGACGCAGGCCGTAGAAAAGGAGCGAGGCATCCTGGTCCTCGAAAGTGCGCCAGGAGAACATGTCGACCCCTCGCGGGAACAGCACGTGCAGGGTCTGCGCGACATGTTGCTGCGAGGTCTGGGGCGTCTTCGCCACGGCGAGTTCGGTGGCGAACAGGGTCAGCGCGATACCTGTCAACCCGAAGACCAGCAGTCCGGCCTCGAGCATGCGTGCGCGCAGCAGCGCGGCGGCGACCAGCGACAGCAGCACCAGCGTGCTGATCAGTCCCGGCAGCAGCGCGAACTGCGGCGGGGGCAGCCCGCTGCGCAGCAGCATCGCATGCAGCGGTGGCGCCGCGAGCACGTCCGTCCACAGGCCCAGCGCGGCCACGCCGAAGGCGGCGCAGGCAGTGGCCATCCACGGCAGCGCGCGCGCCAGTTCACCGCGGTCCGACGCCTGCTGCAGGCGCACCCCGGCCCACCAGGCCAGCAGCGGCACCACCGGAAGCAGGTAATAGGCCCCCTTGTCGCTGGCTGACGAGAAGAAAACGAACAGGCTCAGCGCGGCGTTGCGGGCCCACGCCGCGCTGCGTCCAGCGGCATCGCCGCGGCAGCGTCGCGTGGACAGCGCCAGGGCCAGCAGCAGCGGGGTCCACTGGAACGTACCGATCAGCAGGCGCGGCAGGTAGTACCACCAGGGGCCGTGGTGATAGTCGGGCGGGATGCGTGTGCCGAGGAAGCGTCCGATGGTTTCGTTGACCCAGAAGAACCATGCAAAACCGCTCTGGTGCCAGGCGGCGAGCAGTTGCCACGGCATGGCCACCAGCAGGAACACGACGATCGCCCACGGATCGAGGTACAGGCGCAGCAGGCGCGGGCGCGACGTGGCTCCCGGCGAAAACAGCAACTGCACGAGTCCGACCAGCCCCAGCAGCACCAGCGCCACCGGACCCTTGGTCAGCACCGCCAGGGCGAGGGGAATCATCGCCCAGCGCATCAGCACGCGGCTTTCGCGCTGCTCGGCCAGCATGACCAGCGCCAGTGCGCCCAGCCACCACAGGCTCATCAAGGGGTCGAACAGGATGGTGCGGGCGATCTGCACCCAGCCCAGCGTACTGCCGGTGATCAGCGCGGCCGTGCGCCCGGCCAGCGGAGCGCGCAACCGGCGGCCGAGCACGATGCACCCGAGGCTGGTCAGCCAGGCTGCGAGGGTGTCGGGAAGCCGGGCCTGCCAGGCCCCGAATCCGAAGACCTTGTAGCTCAATGCCATCAGCCAGTACAGCAGCGGGGGCTTCTCGATGTACGGCACGCCGTTGAGGTGCGGAATCAACCACGACCCGCCGTGGCTCATGGCCAGCGCGATGTCGGCGTACAGCGCCTCGTTGTTGTCGCGGATCGGAGGGCGACCGAGTCCCCAGAACAGGCAGGCCGCGACGAGCAGCAGCACGGCCGCGTCCGTGACCACCGGCGGCAGCACGGCACCGGTACGGCGGGGCGGGGCGGTCTGGAACAAGGGGCGACTGGGAGGTGGCACGGTGGGGTGGCGGGCTGCGCGGCGGCGTCGCCCGGTCGCGCCGAATGCCGGCTGGCGCCGGGCGAAGCCGTCCGAGTCGGCCAAAAAGGGGCCATTCTAGGCGCAGCCGCGCCAGGTCCCGCCCGCTTCGGGTGCCGCGCGAGGCGCAACTCCGTCCCGGGGACGGCGCCGGGGAATCAGCCCGGGGAAATCAGCCCCGGCAATCCCGCAGTGCCTGCGCGCGCGCCGCACTGGCCGCCCATTGCGCCGTGTCGGCAGGCTGGCGGGTGGGCCAGCCCAGGAGTTCGGACTCGATCAGGTCGGCCAGCCCGGCAACCCACTCGGGGGAGTCGTTCAGGCAGGCGATGTAGTGGAATTCGGCGCCGCCGCTGGACAGGAAGGCCTGCTTGCCCTCGATGGCGATCTCCTCCAGGGTCTCGAGGCAGTCGGCGACGAAACCCGGGCATACGACGTCGACCCGCCTTGTCCCGGCGCGCGCCAGCTCGCGCAGGCTGGGCTCGGTGTAGGGCTGCAGCCAGGCCTGTGCACCGAAGCGCGACTGGAAGCTCACCAGGTATCCGGATTCGTCGAGTTGCAGTGCCTGCGCCAGCAGACGCGCCGTCTTGCGGCATTCACAGTGGTAGGGGTCGCCCAGTTCCAGGGTACGGCGCGGCATGCCGTGGAAGCTCATCACCAGGCGATCGGGGCGGCCGTGGCTCGCCCAGTGCGAGCGCACGCTGGAGGCCAGCGCGGCAATGTAGGAGGGATGGTCGGCGAAGCTGCGCACCCAGCGCAGCGCCGGCTGGCGACGCTTGCCGCGAAGCCAGCCCCCGACCGCGTCGAGCGCGGTGGCGGTGGTGGCGGCGCTGTACTGCGGATACAGCGCCACGCCCAGCATCCGGGTCATGCCTTCGCGGTGCAGGTCGTCGAGCACCGCGGCGGTGGCGGGGTCGCCATAGCGCATCGCGTGGCGCACCGTCACGTGGTGGCCGCGGCGCCCGAGCTCGGACTGCAGCGCGCGTTCCAGCGAGGCCGTGGCCGACGCCAATGGTGAACCCTCGGGCTGCCAGATGCGTGCGTACTTGGCCGCCGTGCGCGGAGCGCGAAACGGCACGATGATGCCGTGCAGCAGCGGCAGCCAGATCGCGCGCGGGACCTCGACCACCCGGGGATCGGCGAGGAATTCGCGCAGGTAGCGACGTACCGCGGGGGTCGTCGGGGCGGATGGGGTGCCCAGATTGAACAGCACCACGGCGGTGAGCGGGGCGCTGCCGTGCTCGTAGTCTTCGTCTTCGCGGCGGGACATGGCTTGACGCGGATGGGAACGGCGGACGAACTCGCGCACGCGGTAGCGACGGACGGCGCGCGCACGGCGCGCGCCCTGCCTGCGTGCGCGGCTAGCGGTCGAACACCTCGAACAGCACGGTCGGGGCGGTGGGGTCGGTGGGCTTGGCGCCCAGGCAGATCTCGCCCTGGCCGTGCAGCACGCATTCGTTGCGCCGCAGCGCCAGGGCGTTGTCCTGCCCGGCGTAGCGCACCCAGGTGCCGTTGCTGGACAGGTCGGTGAGCATGAAGTAGCTGCCGCGCCATTCGATGCGCGCATGCTGGCGGGACACCCGGATGTCGTTGACGACGAATTCCGCCGCTTGCGTGCGCCCGATGTGCAGCAGGCCCTGCGAGGCCGGCATTTCCTGGTGCAGGTCCAGCCAGCTCAGGCTCAGGCGTTGCGTGGCGCTGGCGATGACCGTCGGCAGGTGCGGCATGGTCTGGCTGTTCTGCCAGCCGGCGTCCCACTCGATCTGGTGCACCGGCACCGGCTGCTCGTAGCCGCGCAGGAAGATCGAGCCCAGGCTGCGCAGGCGCGCCTGCAGGTCCAGCGGCAGGGCATCCGTCACCGCCTCGCCGAGCAGGATCTGGCCGCCGGCGGCCGAACCCGACAGGCGCGCCGCCGAGTTGACGGCGTCACCGAAGCAATCGCCCGGGGTCAGCACCACGGGGCCGCGCGACACGCCGATCTTCAGCGGCACGGAAACCGGTGCCGAACTCTCGTGGGTCCACGAGGCCAGGCGTCGTTGCGCGTCGCAGCATGCCTGCACCGCCGCGGCGTTGTCGTCGAATACCGCGAGCAGGCCGTCGCCCAGGGTTTTCACCACCTGGCCGTGGTGCTGCGCGATGGTCTCGCCGGCGGCCTGCGTGACCTGGGTCATCAGCCGGGCCGCCGCGGTGTCGCCCAGGGCCTTGTACAGGCCGGTGCTGCCGACGACGTCGGCGAACACCACGGTCCGTATGACGGGCTTGCGCAGGTTGGACATGGGCGCAAGTCTAACGGCCGCGACGGCCCGTTGCGTGACATATTCCACGTCCGGCGGGTTTCGGGCCCGGCCGGGCAGGGGGTCGCGGCGCCGGCGCGCCGCGACTTCGCGTCACAGCGAATCGAGGAAACTGCGCAGCTTGTCGGAGCGCGTCGGGTGCTTGAGCTTGCGCAGGGCCTTCGCCTCGATCTGGCGGATGCGCTCGCGCGTGACGTCGAACTGCTTGCCGACTTCCTCCAGCGTGTGGTCGTTGGCCATCTCGATGCCGAAGCGCATGCGCAGCACCTTGGCCTCGCGCGGCGTCAGCGAGTCCAGGATGTCCTTCACCACGTCGCGCAGGCTGGCCTGCAGCGCCGCGTCGGTGGGGGCCAGCATGCCGGTGTCCTCGATGAAATCGCCCAGGTGCGAATCGTCGTCGTCGCCGATCGGGGTCTCCATGGAGATCGGCTCCTTGGCGATCTTCATGATCTTGCGCACCTTGTCCTCGGGCATCTCCATCTTCTCGGCCAGGATCGCGGCATCCGGCTCGGTGCCGGTTTCCTGCAGGTACTGGCGCGAGATGCGGTTGACCTTGTTGATGGTCTCGATCATGTGCACCGGAATGCGGATGGTGCGGGCCTGGTCGGCGATGGAGCGCGTGATGGCCTGGCGGATCCACCACGTGGCGTAGGTCGAGAACTTGTAGCCGCGTCGGTACTCGAACTTGTCCACCGCCTTCATCAGGCCGACGTTGCCCTCCTGGATCAGGTCCAGGAACTGCAGGCCGCGGTTGGTGTATTTCTTGGCGATGGAAATCACCAGCCGCAGGTTGGCCTCGATCATCTCGCGCTTGGCCTCGCGGGCCTCCTGCTCGCCGCGGCTCATCTGCGCGTTGATCTCCTTGAAGTCCTCCAGCGGCACGACGACGCGGTTCTGTGTGTCGATCAGCCGCTGCTGCAGCTCCTGCACGCTCGGCAGGTTGCGCGCCAGCACCGTGGCGTAGGGCTTGTTCGACGCCGCCAGGCGCTCGGCCCAGCGCAGATCGAGCTGGTGGCCGGGGAAGCTCTTGATGAACTCATCCTGCGCCATGCCGCAGCGATCGACGACGATGCGCCGGATCTCGCGTTCGTGGCGTCGCACCTCGTCGACCTGGCTGCGCAGCAGGTCGCACAGCTTCTCGACGGTGCGCGCGGTGAAGCGCACTTCCATCAGATTGCGCGAGATCTGCTCCTGCGCCTTCATGTAGGCCGCGGACTTGTAGCCGTCCTTGTCATAGGCGCGGCGCATCTTCATGAAGGCGTCGTGCACCTGCGCGAAACGGTCCAGCGCCTTGGACTTGAGCTCCTCGAGCTTGACCGAGCTGGCCGCCGCGGCCGCGGTCTCGTCGTCCTCCTCGGCGTCGTCGGCCAGCGCGAAGTCGACATCCTCCTCGGCCACGTAGTCGTCCGACTCGTCGTCCGAGACCATGCCGTCGACCACTTCGTCGACCGGAAGCTCGTTGTTGGCGATGCGCGCGGCCATCGCGAGGATCTCGGCAACCGTCGCCGGGGAAGCCGAAATCGCCAGCATCATCTTGCGCAGGCCTTCCTCGATGCGCTTGGCGATGACGATCTCGCCTTCACGCGTGAGCAGCTGCACCGTGCCCATCTCGCGCATGTACATGCGCACCGGGTCGGTGGTACGACCGAATTCCGAGTCCACCGACGACAGCGCCGCCTCGGCCTCTTCCTCGGCTTCCTCGTCGCTCGACGTGGTCGGCCCGTGCTGGTTCAGAAGCAGGGTCTGCGCATCCGGAGCCTGCTCGTACACCGCGATGCCCATGTCGTTGAGCATGCTGATGATGGTTTCCAGCAGGTCGGGATCGGCCAGGTTGTCGGGCAGGTGGTCGTTGATCTCGCCGTAGGTCAGGAAGCCGCGGGTCTTGCCGAGCTTGATCAGGTTCTTCAGGCGCTGCCGGCGACGCGCGAGCTCCTCTTCGGTGACGTTGGAATCGTCGTAGCCGAATTCCTTCAGCAGCTGCTTTTCCTTGGCGCGCGAAGGACGGCGTCCGCGTGGCAGAGGGGCAGCCGGGGCTGCGACCTCGTCGTTGTCGTCAGGCAACGCGGCGCTGAAATCGTCGGCCGGGAGGTCCTTGTCGGCGGCATTCCTGGTTGCGGCCTTGGCCTGCGACGCGGCGCGGCCGGAGGCCTTCGGGGTGGTCTTTTCGGTGGCGGGCTTCGCCGTCGCGGACTTGGTCTTGGATGCTGGCATGCTTGAAACGGTGGACGAGATCTGTGCCTTCGATGCGCTCGCGCCGGCAGGAGCCGCTTTCGCTGCGGCGGTCCTGGCGGCGGCCTTGGCATCGACGGCCCTGGCTTCGGACCTGGAAACCGCGGCCCTGGGCGCGGCGGCCTTGGTGGCGGAAGTCTTGGAGGCGGTGCCCTTGGGAGCCGTGGCCTTGGTGACGGGTTGCCGGGAAACGATTGCCTTCGACGCGGCGGCTTTCGACGCGGTGGTCTTCGGCGCGCCCGCTCTTGTCGGCTTCACCGCCTTCTCGGCGGCTTCGGCCGCGGTCTTGCGCGAGGAAGCCGTGGATCGGGGGGCTGCGGATTTGGCTTGGGTCATCGTCTGGTTCCTCGTACGCTTTTGCGTATCCGGCCCCGGCGGTGGCTGGATACGGCTGCCGTGCAACAAGAATAGGCCAAACCGCGGGCCGCCCCCTATCCGCGACATCCCGGCCGCGGTACTGCCGCGTTCGCCCCCGCTAGCCACGCCCGCATCGGTCGCGGGCGCGCCGCCCCCCGCAGTTCGGGAGCGGCCTGGCCGTCGCCGCAGGTCGGTTCCGCTTTCGGTTCCGGGCCCGCGGTGCGAGGCGCGTCTTGTGCGCAAAACCCCATAGTATAGGCGGCCCCCCGGAATTCAAGTGCGCCGGCGGCTTGCGCGCGCGGCAGGGGCCCTACAGACGCGGCAGGTTTCGCATGAGCTCGCGCAGGCGCAACGACAGGCTCTGATATTCCAGCCGCGCACCTTCGTCGGCCAGTCCGCCCTCGGCGAGTTGTTGCTGGCGACGCTTGATCCACGCCATCTCGACGCTGCCCAGCGCGCCGTGAAGGTCCGGCAGCAATTCCGCAGCGTCGCGCTCGAGCAGTTCGGCCGGTTGCAGCGCCTCGGCCGCCGCAAGCAACTCATCCGCGCGCAGGGCTTCCCACAGTGCCGAAGGAGTCGGTTGGGCGTGCTCATCCAGGTAAGACTCGAGCCAGCGCGCAAGTTCCCCGACCGAACTCTGCGCCGCGGCCAGCAGTTCATGCTGTGCCGGCCCCACCTCGCGCCACAGCTGCGGGTGCGCCAGCAGGATGCGCATCGCCGTGTGCGCATGGTCCACGCGCGGGCGGCTCAGGCGCTGCGAGCGGGCCGCCGCGACCGGCAGTGGGGATGGCGCGCCGCCGGCGCCAGCCGCGCGGGCGCCGCGGCGGGCGCCACCCGGCGCGGCGCCC
>JAJYTY010000312.1 GCA_021792835.1 Pseudomonadota bacterium | reverse complement strand
CAGTTCGGCCGTGCTGGGCAGCTTGCCGTGCACCAGCAGATGGGCGATTTCCTCGAATTCGCAGGTCTCGGCCAGGTCCAGGATGTCGTAGCCGCGGTAGTGCAGGTCGTTGCCGGTGCGCCCGACGGTGCAGATCGCGGTGTTGCCGGCGACGGTGCCCGACAGCGCGACGGACTTCTTGGGCTTGAAACCGGGGGTGGTGGGGGCTTCGCTCATGGTGCCTTGCTCCTGTTGGCGGTTCATTGCGGATTGCGGCGTCCGGCGAACATCTCGTCCAGGCGCTGCTCGTAGCGGTGGTAGCCGATGCGCTCGTAGAGTTCGTCGCGGGTCTGCATGGTGTGCAGCACCGAGCGCTGCGTGCCTTCGCGGCGCACGGTCTCGTACACGTTCTCCGCCGCCTTGTTCATGGCGCGGAAGGCCGACAGCGGGTACAGCGCGATGGCCACGCCCGCCGAGCGCAACTCGTCCAGCGTGAACAGCGGGGTCTTGCCGAACTCGGTGATGTTGGCCAGCACCGGAACGCCCAGCGCGTCGACGAAACGGCGGTAGGTGGCGAGGTCCGGAACGGCCTCGGCGAAGATGCCGTCGGCGCCGGCCTCGACGCAGGCCAGCGAGCGCTCGATGGCGCGATCGACCCCCTCCACGGCGATGGCGTCGGTGCGCGCCAGCACGAAGAATCCGGAGTCGGTGCGCGCATCGGTGGCGGCCTTCACGCGGTCGGCCATTTCCTGCGGCGCGACGATCTCCTTGCCCGGACGATGGCCGCAGCGCTTGGCGCCGACCTGGTCCTCGATATGGCAGGCGGCGGCGCCGAACTTGATCAGCCCCCGGATCGTGCGCGCGATGTTGAAGGCGCTGGGGCCGAAGCCGGTGTCGATGTCGACCATCAGCGGCAACTCGCACACGTCGGTGATTCGCCGCACGTCGGTGAGCACGTCGTCCAGCGTGTTGATGCCCAGGTCGGGCATGCCCAGCGAGCCGGCGGCCACGCCGCCGCCCGAGAGATAGATGGCACGGTAGCCGGCGCGCTGCGCCAGCAGCGCATGGTTGGCGTTGATCGCGCCGATCACCTGCAGCGGGCTTTCCTGCGCCAGCGCGGCGCGAAACAGGGATCCGGGAGATTTCATGGCAGCAACGGGTTGGGCGGGTCGATGCGCGATGTCGTGCAAGGAGCGTGCCATCCGCCATGGCGCGCGCCTCGTGTCGCGCAAGTCACGGATTTCACGGGCTTTGTCTGGTGGCGGGCCCCTGGGCTGGCGGCGAGTTCGTTGCGCGGTTGTCGCAATAGGGAAATGCGTGTTTCAATCCTGAAACAAGTCCGCCGAGGATCGGTCCCATGTCCGCCAGCCCCGCCGCAACGTCCGCCGCCCCCGATTCTGCGCCGCGCATCCTCGCCATCGGATTCCTGCGCCTGAAGCAACTGCTGCTCGAACTGGCTCCGGAGTACGCGCAGCGTGCGCGGGTCGACGTCGTCGAGCGCGGCTTCGACGAGGCGCTGGCCGAGATCGAGTCCCGCCGTGCCAGCGAGGGCGTCGACGTGCTGGTGGCCGCGGGCCTGCATGGCGACTTCCTGCGCAGCCGCACCGACCTCCCGGTGGTGATGGTGAAGGTCGGGGGATTCGGGTTGATGCTGGCGCTGGCGCACGCACGCAGCCTGTCCAGGCGCATCGCGCTGGTCAGCTTCGGCGCCGAGCGCGACGAGGTCGAGCAGTTCAGTCGCGGCTTCGGGCTGGACATCGAGCAGCGCAGCTACCGCAGCGAGAGCGATGCCGCCGCCTGCGTGCGCGAGCTGCGCGACGCCGGCATCGAGGTGGTCGTCGCGCCCGGCATGGTGCTCGACCACGCCGAGAAGCTCGGCATGCGCGGCGTGCTGCTGTATTCGCACGACGCGGTGCGCGCGGCCCTCGACGACGCGGTGGAGATCGCGCGCGCGGCGCGTATCGCGGCGGCCAAGCGCGAGCGCCTGAACACCATCCTGGAGCAGTTGCGCGACGGCGTGGTCGCGGTCGACGAAGCCGAGCGCATCGAGGCCGTGAACCCGCCAATGCAGCGCCTGCTCGGGCGCACGCGCCAGCAACTGCTCGGTCGCGTGCTCGGCGACGTGGCTCCCGAGTTCACGCTCGCGCGCACGCTGCGCGACGGCGTCGAGCAGGCCGAGGACATCGTGCGCTTCGGTGCGCAGACCCTGGTCATCAGCCGCACCCCGATCGTCGAGCGCGGCGTGCGCACCGGAGCCGTCCTGAGTTGCCAGGACCCGGCGGCCATCCAGCGCGTCGACCGCAGCCTGCGCGCGCGCACGCGCCCGGCGCCGACGGTGACGCGCTGGCGCCTGTCGGACCTGGTCGGGGACAGCGCCGCGATGCGCCGCGCGCGCGAACAGGCCGGCCGTTTCGCGCGTGGCGAGGCCACCGTGCTGATCGAGGGCGAGAGCGGTACCGGCAAGGAGCTGTTCGCGCAGGGCATCCATGCCGCCAGCCGGCGTCGGGCGCAGCCCTTCGTGGCCATCAACTGCGCGGCCTTTCCCGAGTCGCTGCTGGAAAGCGAGCTGTTCGGCTACGAGGAGGGCGCCTTCACCGGCGCGCGCAAGGCCGGCAAGCCGGGCCTGTTCGAGGCCGCGCACACCGGCACGCTGTTCCTCGACGAGATCGGCGACATGCCGGTGTCGCTGCAGACCCGGCTGCTGCGGGTGCTGCAGGAACGCGAGATCCTGCGCGTCGGCGCCACCGAGCCGACCCCGGTGGACGTGCGGGTGGTGGCCGCCACCCACCGCGACCTGGCCTCGCGCAT
>JAJYTY010000311.1 GCA_021792835.1 Pseudomonadota bacterium | reverse complement strand
ACCATGGTGGCAACCCTGCTGAGAACTCCCGCGAGCTGGTTCGCGGAACTGGACCGCCTGCAGCGCGACATCGACCGCGGCTTCGCCGGCGTCGGCCTGCCGGTGAGCATTCGCGCCGTGGGCGGCGCGAGCTTTCCGGCCATCAACATCGGCAGCACCGCGCAGGCCGTCGAGGTCTATGCCTTCGCGCCGGGGATCGACCCCGCCCAACTGGAGGTGACGGTCGACCACAACCTGCTGAGCATCGCCGGCAAGCGCTCGCTGCCCGAACCCGGCAAGGGCCAGACCAGCTATGCCGCGGAACGCTTCAGCGGCAGCTTTCGGCGTGTCGTCAGCCTGCCCGACGACGTCGACGCGTCGAAGATCGACGCACGCTACACCGACGGCGTGCTGCGCGTGAGCATCGCGCGGCGCGAGGCGGTGCAGCCGCGACGCATCGCCGTGCAGTGAACGAACCCCCGCGAGTTGCCGACCCATCCAGGAGCAATGCCATGAATCCCCAGAACAACCAGGTAGCGGCGACCCAGGCCGCCGAGGCGAGGGCCGCGCGGGCGGCGCGCACGCAGGCGCCGGACGTCGACATCGTCGAGGACGCCGAGGGCATCACGCTGCGCGCCGACATGCCCGGCGTATCGCGCGAGCAGCTGCAGGTGCAGGTGGAGGGCGATAGTCTGAGCCTGCGCGGCGAGGTGCGGATCGCGCTGGCCCAAGACATGGAGCCGACCTATGCGGAAATGCGCAGCGGAGCGTGGGAACGCAGCTTCACCTTGTCGCGTGAACTCGATTCCTCGGCCATCCAGGCCAGCATGAAGGACGGCGTGCTCGAACTGCGCATCCCGAAGGCCGAGCACGCGAAGCCGCGGCGCGTCGAAGTGCGCATCGAGTGAGCGCCGGCCCCGGCGCCCTGCCCCGGCTGGCCGCCGGGCTGGATTTCGGCACCAGCGGCGCACGCGTGTGCGTGGTCGACCGCCGCGAGCACTGCGTGTTCGAGGCGGCAGTGGCCTACGCGCGCCCGCGCGAGCAGGGTTGCGGCGAATGGCGCGAGGCGCTGTTCGAGTTGCTGGCGTCGGTACCCCCGAGGCTGCGCCGCAAGTTGCGCGCGCTGTCGCTGTGCGCGACCTCGGGCAGCGTGCTGTGGGCGGACACCCGGCTGCGGCCGCGGGGTCCGGTGCTGATGTATTTCGAACGGCGCGACGACGCCCTGGCCGCCGCGGTGTCGAGCCGGGGCCCGTCGGACGCGCTCGCCCGCCTGGCCTGGCTGTGGCGCGAGCTGGGGCCCGACGCGCTGCGCGACGCGTACCCGATGCACCAGGCGGACTGGCTGCTGGCGACGCTGCGCGGCGGCATCGGACCGCGCGGCGTCGCCACCGACTGGCACAACGCGCTGAAGACCGGCGGCGATCCGCTGCGCGCCGACTGGGGCGCGCTGGCGCGCGCCCAGGAGTTCGCACCGCGCCTGCCGCGCATCGTCGCGCCGGGCACTCGGCTGGGGCGCATCGACCCCGCGCTGGCGCATCTGCTCGCGCTGCCGCGCGGGCTGCAGCTGCTGGCCGGAAGCACCGATTCCAACGCCGCCTTCCTGGCCAGCGCAGCCCGCGACGCCGGGCAGGCGCTGAGCACGCTGGGCAGCACCCTGGCACTCAAGCTGCTGTCGCCACGGCGGGTCGACTCCCCGCGGCACGGCGTGTACAGCCATCGCTTCGGCTCGCTGTGGCTGGTGTCGGGCGCGAGCAACTGCGGAGGCGCCGTGCTGCGCCGATTCTTCGACGATGCGCGGCTGCGCGAACTCAGCGAGCGCATCGATGCCGGACAGGACAGCCCCCTCGACCTGTACCCGCTCGCGGCCCCCGGCGAGCGCTTTCCCGACCCCGACCCGACGCTGCAGCCGCGGCTGCAGCCACGCCCGGCGGACGACGTGCAATACCTGCACGGTCTGCTGCAGGCCCTGGCAGGCATCGAGGCCGCCGGCTACCGGCGACTGGTGGAGCTCGGCGCTCCCGCACCCGCCGAGGTGCTGAGCAGCGGCGGCGGCGCCGCCAACCCGGCGTGGACCTTGCTGCGCCGCAGGGCGCTGCAGCTGCCGGTGCGCCGCGCGCGCCACACGCAGGCCGCCTTCGGCGCGGCCCGGCTGGCGCTGCTGGGAAGCCGCGTGTTCCCGTCCTGAAGCGGCTGCAGCGACACCGCGTCACGCGGCACTGGCAAGACGCGCCGCGCACGCGGAGAATAGTCCGTCATCCGTCCCGGTCCGAGGCGGACCCGCATCCGCGGCATCCTCCCATCTCAGCCCATGAACCCAGCCAGCGTCCCACCCGGCATCCTCGATCTGGCGCAGGCCGGAGACATGGTCGCGCAGGAGTGGCTGGGCGACCACCTGCGCAACCAGGGCGAGCACGAGCAGGCGGCGTGCTGGTACGAGAAGGCGGCCGTCCAGGGTTCGGCCAGCGCGCAGTACAACCTCGGCTGGATGCATTACCACGGGCGCGGTGTCGCGCAGGACCACGCGCGCAGCATGCATTGGTGGAAAAAGGCCGCCGAGCAGAACATGGTGCGGGCGATCGGTTCCATCGGCATCCTGTTCGAGGACGGCAAGGTGGTGCCGCGCAACCCGGCCGAGGCCGCGCGCTGGTATCGCGTGGCGGCGGACCAGGGCGACGCCCCCTCCAACTGGTTCCTCGGCCGCCTGTACCAGCAGGGACTGGGCGTGCCGCGCGACCGCGCGCGCGCACTGCAGTTGTTCCGGCGCGCCGCCGAGCAATCGCACCGCTCGGCGCAATACAGCCTCGGCCTGAGCCTGCTGGCCGGGCACGCGCGCGAACG
>JAJYTY010000066.1 GCA_021792835.1 Pseudomonadota bacterium | reverse complement strand
CTTCGCCGCGCCCGACGGCTACACCGTCGAGGTGCTCGAGAACCAGTACCTGAGCAAGCCGGTGATGATCGGGCAGGTGCGCGCCGACGGCCAGTTCGACGTGGTGTGGCGCTCCAAGGGACTGGTTCCCGGCCAGTCCTGGAGTCCCTACATCCCGAAGCCGAAGAACGCCTGAGCCGGGGAGGCGACCGCCATGCCGCGCCTGCATCGTGGACTGCGCCGCGTGCTGCGCCTCGCGCTGTCGCTGCTGCTCGGGCTGCTGCCGCTGCGCGCGGCACTGGCGCTGGACACGAGCCAGGCGCTGGCGCTGTGCAGCGGCGACACCCACGCGCGCCTGGCCGCGCTGCACGGCGCGCTGCAGCACCCCGACGCGCAGCTCGCCGGCTTTCTCGGCGCGCTGCTCGACAACCGGGTGCAGCTCGACGGCGCGCACGTCGAGGTGCAGCGTGGCCAGCAGTGGTTCGACGTCGCCGGCGGTCCCGCGATCCAGCCGGGACCGCAGGCGCAGCCGGTGGTCAGCAACAACTACCTGCGCAAGCAGTTCACCGCGGCGCGCGCCGCGCTGCAGCTGCTGTCGCCGCGCAGTTCCGAGCGCCTGCAGGCGGTGCAGCGTCTCGAGGCGGACCCGCAGTCCCTCGATTCAGGCCTGGTCGAGCGCGCGTTGCGGCGCGAGACCGACCCCGCGATCCGCGCGCGCCTGCAACTGCTGGTGGCCGCGGTGCGGCTGCGCGACGGCAGTCCGGCGCAGCGTCTGGCGGCGGCGCGCGAACTGGCCTCCAGCGACTACCCGGCGGTGCATGCCCTGCTGCTGTCGCGGCTGCAGCATGACGACGGCGCCTGGGTCGAGCCCGACGCCGCGGTGCGTGGTCAGGTCGCGGCGTCGTTGCGCGCCATCGATTCGCGGCTGGCGTGGGGTCGGCGCATCGGCGTGCTGTTCTCCGGCATCAGCCTGGGCAGCATCCTGTTGCTGGCGGCGCTGGGCCTGGCGGTGACCTACGGCCTGATGGGGGTCATCAACATGGCGCAGGGCGAGTTCATCATGCTCGGCGCCTACGCCACCTACGTCGTGCAGCGTGTGTTCGACGCCTGGCTGCCGGGGCTGCACGAGTGGGCGCTGCTGGTCGCCGTGCCATGTTCGTTCCTGCTCGCAGGCAGTGTGGGCATGCTGGCCGAGCGCACGGTGATCCGGCGCCTGTACGGCCGGCCGCTGGAGACGCTGCTGGCCACCTGGGGAATCAGCCTGCTGCTGATCCAGGGGGTGCGCAGTCTGTTCGGGCCGCAGAACGTGCAGGTCGACAGCCCGTCGTGGATGTCGGGGGGATGGCACCTGATGGCCAACCTGATCCTTCCCTACAACCGCATGGTGATCCTGGGGTTCACCGCCGTCGTGCTGCTGGGCATGTGGCTGCTGGTGACCCGCACGCGCCTCGGGCTGTTCGTGCGGGCGGTGACCCAGAACCGGCCGATGGCGGCCTGCGTCGGCGTGCGGACCTCGCGCGTGGACCTGCTGGCCTTCGGGCTGGGCACCGGAATCGCCGGCCTGGCCGGCTGCGCGCTGAGCCAGGTCGGCAACGTCAGTCCGGAGATGGGAACGCAGTACATCGTCGACTGCTTCATGGTGGTGGTGCTGGGCGGCGTGGGCCAGCTCAGCGGCACCGTGGTGGCCGCTCTAGGCCTGGGAATCGTCGACACCCTGCTCGAGGGCGTCGCCGGTGCGGTGCTGGCGAAGATCGCGGTGCTGGTGGCGATCATCCTGTTCATCCAGAAGCGTCCGCAGGGCCTGTTCGCCCTGAAGGGGCGCAGCGTCGAGGGTTGAATCCATGTCCTTGATTCCCGCCACCTCAGCCGGGGACTCCCGGACGGACGCTTCGGCGCGCGCCCACCGGTCGGTGCAAGGCGGCGAAGCGGCGCTGCTTCCACGCTGGGGCTGGTGGATGCTGGGCGGCTTCGTGCTGCTGTGCTGTGCGCTGGTGCCGTGGCTGGCCTTGGGCGTGGCGCGCGGCAGCGCGTGGCACCTGCAGACCTACTGGGTGGGGCTGGCCGGCAAGATCCTTTGCTACGCGATGGTGGCGCTGGCGATGGACCTGGTGTGGGGCTACGGCGGCATCTTGTCGCTGGGCCACGGTTTGTTCTTCGCCCTCGGCGGCTACGCCATGGGCATGTATCTGAACCGGGCCATGAACGCGGCCAGCGGGACCCTGCCCGACTTCATGCAGTTCATGCAGTGGACGCACTTCCCCTGGTACTGGGCCGGCACGGGGAACTTCGCCTACGCGATGCTGCTGGCGCTGGCGGTGCCGGGGCTGCTGGCCTTCGTGTTCGGCTACTTCGCGTTCCGCTCTCGGATACGCGGCGTGTACTTCTCCATCATCACGCAGGCGCTGACCTATGCCGCGATGCTGCTGTTCTTTCGCAACGAGACGGGATTCGGCGGCAACAACGGACTCACCGACTTCAAGGTGCTGCTGGGCTGGCCGGTGGGAACTGCCGGCATGACGGTGGCCTTGTTCGTGGCCACCAGCGTGTGCCTGGTGCTGTGCTTCGTACTGTTGCGCTGGCTGGTGCAGGGGCGATTCGGAAGGCTGCTCGGAGCCATCCGCGACGCCGAGAGCCGGGTCATGTTCTGCGGCTACGACCCGTTGTGGTTCAAGTTGTTCGCATGGACGGTGTCGGCGATGGTCTGCGGACTCGCCGGGGCGCTGTATGCACCGCAGGTGGGGATCATCAACCCGGGCGAGATGTCGCCGGCCAACTCCATCGAGATCGCCATCTGGACCGCGGTCGGGGGGCGCGGCACGCTGGTCGGGCCGATGCTCGGCGCGGTGCTGGTGAACGCGGCCAAGAGCTGGCTGACGGCGGCCTTTCCCCAGTTCTGGCTGTACCTGCTGGGCGCGATGTTCGTGGGGGTGACGCTGTACGCACCGGGAGGACTGGTCGGGTTGTTGCTGTCGTGGAGGCACCGCCGTGGCTGAGGTGGACTGGCGAGACATCGTGTTCCGCCAGGCGCCGCAGTCCGGCGAGGCCACGGCGGGGCTGGCGCGCGTGCGTCCCCAGGGTGTCGACCTGAGCCACGGCGTCGCGCTGTACCTGGACGACATCAGCGTGAGCTTCGACGGGTTCCGCGCGCTCGACCACCTGAGCCTGGCTATCGACGCCGGGGAGTTGCGCTGCGTGATCGGGCCCAACGGTGCCGGCAAGACCACGATGATGGACGTGATCACCGGCAAGACCCGTCCCGACAGCGGGCAGGCCTGGTTCGGCCAGACCATCGACCTGCTGCGACTGCGCGAGGCGGAGGTGGTGGCCGCCGGCATCGGGCGCAAGTTCCAGAAGCCCACCGTGTTCGAGAACCTCGAGGTGCGCCACAACCTGGAGCTGGCGATGAAGGCGCCCAAGCGCGTGCGCGACGCCTTGCGCGCTCGTCCGGGCGCGCGGCAGCGCGAGCGCATGCACGAGGTGCTGCACACCATCGGCCTGCTCGAGCACGCTCGCCGCCGCGCCGGCGAGCTCTCCCACGGCCAGAAGCAGTGGCTGGAGATCGGCATGCTGCTGATGCTCGAGCCGCAGCTTCTGCTGCTCGACGAACCGGTGGCCGGAATGACCGACGCCGAGACCGAACGCACCGCCGAGCTGCTGCTGTCGCTGGCCGGCACGCACACGCTGATGGTGGTCGAGCACGACATGGAGTTCGTGCGCGCGATCGCGCAGCGCGTGACCGTGCTGCACGAAGGCCGGGTGCTGGCCGAGGGCAGCCTGCAGCAGGTGCAGGCCGACGAGCGCGTCATCGAGGTCTACCTGGGGCGCTGAGGCCCCGGGCCACCATCCGCCGAGGAGCGAACATGCTGGACATCCGGGCGATCGACCAGTACTACGGCGGCAGCCACATCCTGCGCGGGCTGAGCCTGAGCGTGCGGCGCGGCCGCGTGCTCGCGCTGCTCGGGCGAAATGGCGTCGGCAAGACCACGCTGCTGAAGTCGCTGATGGGCCTGGTGCCGATCCGGCGCGGCAGCATCGAACTCGACGGCCGGCGCATCGACGGCCTGGCTCCGGACGCGCGCGCGCGCCTGGGAATCGGCTACGTGCCGCAGGGGCGCGAGATCTTCGCGCGCCTGAGCGTGCTGGACAACCTGCGCATGGGGCTGGCCGGGCTGCCCGGCCGCCCGCAGGTGCCGCCCGAGCTGTTCGAGCTGTTCCCGGTGCTGCGCCAGATGCTCGGGCGCCGCGGCGGCGACCTGTCGGGCGGGCAGCAGCAGCAGCTGGCAATTGCCCGCGCACTGGCGGCGAGTCCCAGGTTGCTGGTGCTCGACGAGCCCACCGAGGGAATCCAGCCGTCGATCATCAAGGACATCGAGCGCGTGATCCGGCTGCTCGCCGCACGCGGCGACATGGCGATCCTGCTGGTGGAGCAGTACTACGACTTCGCGCGCGCGCTGGCCGACGACTATTGCGTGATGTCGCGCGGCGAGATCGTGCTCGCCGGACGCGGTAGCGACATGCAGGCCGACGGCGTGCGCGAGCTGATCGCGGTGTAGTCGCGCCCGGCCGGCGTTCCCGCGGGAGCGCCGACGCGGGGCTCAGCCACCGCTGCGCGGCTTGCGCCCGGCGCGTGAATCCGGCGGCTGCGATGGTTGCGGCGGTTGCGCCAGCTTGCGGTAGACGGTGGCGCGACTGAGTCCGAGCGCGCGCGCCGCCTCGGCCACGTTGCCGCGCGCCGCGTCCACCGCCTGACGCACCAGCGCCTGCTCGAGTTGCTGCATCGACATGCGGCTGCGTGCCGAGGCCAGTGGCATGCGCGCCTCGCTGCCGGCACGCCGCGCGCGCAGTTGCACCAGCAGTCCCGACCACAGCGGGGCTTCCATCGGCCCGGTGTCGAGCAGTTCGCAGGCGCGGGCATGCTCGAACAGGCGCTGCGGCGCCAGCGCGAACACCTCGCCGGCGTGCACCGGCGAGCCGACGCTGGCCAGCTGGGGTATCAGCGCGCGCGCCGCGGCATTGGCGCCGCGGATCCAGGCGTCGGCGTCGAGACAGACGATGGCGTCGGATTCGCCGCCGAGTTCATGGCCGGGCCAGTTCATGCGCAGCGCCAGCGCGTGCGGGCGTGCCAGCACCAGCGCGTTCTCGATGCGTCGCGCCGCCTGCGCCGCCAGGTCGGTGAGCTCGGGACGTTCGACGGCCTCCACGCCGGTGAGGTCGAGCATGCCGATGCAGCGCCCGTCGGGGTCGAACAGCGGCGCGCCGGCGCAGCTGTACACCGAGGTGTCGCGGTAGAAATGCTCGCCGCGGTGCAGCCACACCGGATGCAGCTCGCTGAGCGCCGCGCCGATCGCGCTGGTGCCGATGCTGGCCTCCGAGAGATCGACGCCGACGCGCGCGATCGCGCGCACGCGCCGGTCGTGGTGGTCGGCGGCGCCGCGCACGTCGATGACCATGCCCTGCGCGTCGGTGAGGATGGCGAAGTAGCGCGTGCGCGCGATGGCCCGCGCCAGTTCGTCGAGCAGCGGCGCCGCGACCCCGAGTAGCTGGTGATGGAGTTCCTCGCTGGCGCGCCTGGCGCCCGGGGGCACGCAGTCGAACTCGACGCGCTCGTCGGGGCGCCGGCCGCGCTGCAGGCAACGCCGCCATGAGCGCTCGATCCATTCGCGCTGCGCCCCCAGAACCTGCTGCGGAAGGTCGCGGCCTTCACCGATCACCATCTGCCTTGCCTGCGCGATGCTGCGCAGGCGGCTGTCGGCGGGAAGGGCGGGGGCGACGTGCATGAGGGGCTCCTCGTAGCGCTGGCTTCGACCGTAGGAATACCGGATGGTGTTCTATTTTGAGAAATTTCGCGCGGCCCGTGTTCAAACTTGGTGTTTTCCCTGAAGGTGGCGCCTTGAGCCGGGACAGGTCGGCTCCAACAATGGCTGCGCTGGGGGGCGCGCTCCCCACGACGAATTTCCGCGCGGGCCGGCCGGCCCGCGCCACTACAAGAGGAGACCCGCGATGCAAATCACGTTGACCGTCAATGGGCGGCGCGCGTCGATCGACGTTGCCCCCAACACCCTGCTGGTGCAGGCGCTGCGCGAGCACCTGCGCCTGACCGGGACCCATGTCGGCTGCGACACCGCGCAATGCGGGGCCTGCACCGTGCTGCTCGACGGCAACGCCGTCAAATCCTGCAACATGCTGGCCGCGCAGGCCGACGGGGCCTCGATCACGACCATCGAGGGACTGGCCGCGGCCGACGGCACGCTGCATCCGATGCAGGCGGCGTTCAAGGAGTGCCACGGCCTGCAGTGCGGCTTCTGCACCCCGGGCATGGTGATGAGCTCGATCGACCTGTGCAACAAGCATCCGCAGGCCAGCGAGTCGGAGATCCGCGAACTGCTGGAAGGCAACCTGTGCCGCTGCACCGGCTACCACAACATCGTCAAGGCCGTGAAGAAGGGCCGCGAGGCCATGTCCGGGACCTGATCCCGCGGCTCGCGCGCAACCCACACCACCTGAGGAGACTCGACATGGGTGCATCCGATTTCGCCAAGCTGCCGCATATCGGCGAGGCCGTCCGTCGCAAGGAGGACTACCGCTTCCTGACCGGCGGAGGCCAGTACACCGACGACATCCGGCTGGACAACCAGCTCTATGCGGTGTTCGTGCGCTCGCCGCACGGGCACGCCGCGATCAAGTCCATCTCCACCGACGCGGCGCGTGCCGCGCCCGGTGTCGAGGGGGTATTCATCGGCGCCGACGTGGCCGCCGACAAGATCGGCGGGCTGCCCTGCGGCTGGCTGATCACCAGCACCGACGGCACGCCGATGAAGGAGCCGCCGCACCCGATCCTGGCGCAGGGCAAGGTGCGCTACGTCGGCGATCACGTGGCCATGGTGGTCGCCAGCACGCTGGAGCAGGCGCGCAACGCGGCCGAGATGGTCGAGGTTGACTACGACGTGCTGCCGACGGTGACCGGGGTCGCCGACGCGGCCGCCGGCAAGGGCGTCGCGTTGCACGACGAGGCACCCGACAACCATTGCTACAAATGGGGCCTGGGCGACAAGGCGGCGGTCGACGCGGTGTTCGCGAAGGCGGCGCACGTGACCCGGCTGGATCTGGTGAACAACCGGCTGGTGCCGAACCCGATCGAGCCGCGCTCGGCGATCGGCAGCTACAGCCGTGCCACCGACGAGTACACGCTGTACGTGGCGAACCAGAACCCGCACGTCGAGCGACTGCTGATGACGGCCTTCGTGATGGGACTGCCCGAGCACAAGGTGCGGGTGATCGCCCCGGACGTCGGGGGCGGCTTCGGCTCGAAGATCTACCTGTACGCCGAGGACGTCGCGCTGACCTGGGCTTCGAAGAAGCTCGGCGGGCGCCCGATCAAGTGGACCGCCGATCGCACCGAGGCCTTCCTGTGCGACGCCCACGGCCGCGACCACGTCAGCCATGCCGAGATGGCGATGGATGCGCAGGGGCACTTCCTGGCGCTGCGCGTGCACACCCACGCGGCGCTCGGCGCCTACCTGTCGACCTTCGCCACCGCGGTCCCGACGATCCTGTACGGAACCCTGCTGGCGGGCCAGTACAAGACCCCGCAGATCTACGTCGAGGTCGATGCCTGGTTCACCAACACCGCGCCGGTCGACGCCTATCGCGGTGCCGGGCGCCCGGAGGCGACCTACCTGCTCGAGCGCCTGGTCACGCGCTGCGCGTGGGACATGGGGCTGTCGCAGGACGAGATCCGCAAGCGCAATTTCATCGACACCTGGCCCTACCAGACCCCGGTGGCGCTGCAGTACGACACCGGCGACTACAAGGCGAGCATGAAGCGCGCGGAGGAACTCGCAGACGTCGCCGGCTTCACCGCGCGACGTGCCGCCAGCGAGGCCAGGGGGTTGCGCCGCGGCATGGGCTACTCGTGCTACATCGAGGCCTGCGGGATCGCGCCGAGCAACATCGCCGGCGCGCTGGGAGCGCGCGCCGGTCTGTTCGAATGCGGCGAGATCCGCGTGCACCCGACCGGCAGCGTGACCGTGTTCACCGGCTCGCACAGCCATGGCCAGGGCCACGAGACGACCTTCGCGCAGGTGGTCGCGGCGCGCCTGGGAATCCCGGTGGAGAACGTCGACGTGGTGCACGGCGACACCGGGCGCGTGCCCTTCGGCATGGGCACCTACGGTTCGCGTTCGATCAGCGTCGGAGGCGCGGCCATCATGCGCGCGCTGGACAAGATCGAGACCAAGGCGAAGAAGATCGCGGCCCACCTGCTGGAGGCCAGCGATGCCGACATCGAGTTCTCCGACGGCACCTTCACGGTCAAGGGCACCGACAAGCAGATTCCCTTCGCGCAGGTCGCGCTGACCGCCTACGTGCCGCACAACTATCCGCTGGACAAGCTCGAGCCGGGGCTCGACGAAACCGCGTTCTACGACCCGACCAACTTCACCTTTCCCGCCGGCACCTACATCTGCGAGGTGGAGATCGATCCGGCGACCGGGGTCACGCGGGTCGACCGCTTCACCGCGGTGGACGACTTCGGCACCATCATCAACCCGATGATCGTCGAGGGCCAGGTGCACGGGGGCATCGCGCAGGGAATCGGCCAGGCGCTGCTCGAGCAGTGCGTGTACGACCCCGAGAGCGGCCAGCTGCTGACGGCCTCGTTCAGCGACTACGCGATGCCGCGCGCCGACGACATGCCGCAGCTGCAGCTCGACACCATCTGCACCCCCTGCGTGCACAATCCGCTGGGCACCAAGGGTTGCGGCGAAGCCGGCGCGATCGGCACCCCGCCGGCGGTGATCAACGCCGTGCTCGACGCCCTGGCCCCGCTGGGGGTGAAGGATTTCGACATGCCCGCCACGCCGCAACGCGTGTGGCAGGCCATCCGCGGCGCCCGCGTCTGAGGAGACCGACACCATGTACGCCTTCCAACTGGAACGAGCCACCAGCGCCGCCGACGCGGCGCGCCACGCCGCCGCCGGCGCGCGCCCGCTGGCGGGGGGACAGACCCTGCTGGCCGCGATGAAACTGCGCATCGCGCAGCCGGAGTCGCTGGTCGACCTGGCCGGGATCAAGGAACTGGCCGGCATCCGCCGCGACGGCGCGGCGCTGCGCATCGGCGCGATGACCCGGCACGCGCAGGTCGCCTCCAGCGCCGAGGTGCGCCAGGCGATTCCCGCGCTGGCCGACCTGGCCGGGCACATCGGCGACCGCCAGGTGCGCGCGATGGGCACGCTCGGCGGCTCGGTGGCCAACAACGACCCGGCAGCCTGCTATCCGAGCGCGGTGCTGGGGCTGGGGGCCACCGTGCACACGACGCGGCGCGCGATCGCCGCGGACGACTTCTTCGTCGGCGTGTTCACCACCGCGCTCGACGACGGCGAGCTGATCACCGCGATCGACTTTCCCGTCCCGCGCCGCGCCGCGTACATGAAGTTCAAGCAGCCGGCGTCGCGCTTCGCGCTGATCGGGGTGTTCGTGGCGCAGCGCGACGACGGGGTGCGCGTGGCCGTCACCGGCGGCGGCAACGGTGTGTTCCGGCACGCCGGGCTGGAGCGTGCGCTGTCGGCCAGCTTCACCCCCGAGGCCGCGGCCGCGGTGAGCATCGATCCCGGCGGCCTGGCCGCGGACCTGCATGCCACGCCCGAGTACCGCGCCAGCCTGATCGGCGTGATGGCGCAGCGCGCGGTGGCCAAGGCGCTGCAGGGGTGAGCGACCGACGGCCTCGGGGGGCAAGCCCCGCGAGAAGGGCCGTACCATGAGCGCGGCGGGCGGCGGGCCGTGGACGGCCCGCCCCGTGTCCCGGACCTCTCGATGATCGAACACGAACCGTCCACCATCGATGCGCTGTGCAGCGCGCTGGAGCGCGTGGGCTACTTCGCCGACCGCCGCCTGGCCACCGCGGCCTTCCTGGCGCTGCGCCTGCAGCGTCCGCTGCTGCTGGAAGGCGAGCCGGGGGTCGGCAAGACCGAGCTGGCGAAGGCGCTGGCGCAGGTGCTGGGGCGGCAGCTGCTGCGCCTGCAGTGCTATGACGGCCTCGAGCTGCGCGAGGCGCTGTACGAGTGGAACTACCCGGCGCAGCTGCTGCACATGCGCGCCGCCGAAGGGCAGGCGCAGGCCGAGCAGATCGAACGCGAGGTGTACCGGGAACACTACCTGATCCGGCGTCCGCTGCTGCAGGCCCTGCAGGCGCCGCCGCCCGGCGCGCTGCTGCTGATCGACGAGGTCGACCGCGCCGACGAGCCCTTCGAGGCCTTCCTGCTCGAATACCTGGGCGAATACCAGGTGAGCATTCCCGAGCTCGGCACGGTGCGCGCGCAGGTCAACCCGGTGACCATCCTGACCAGCAACCGCACCCGCGAACTCCACGACGCCGTCAAGCGCCGCTGCCTGTACCACTGGCTGGACTACCCGGACCGGGAGCGCGAACTGGCGATCGTGCGCGCGCAGGTTCCGCAGGCGCCGGCCGAGCTCACGCGCCGGGTCGCCGAATTCGTCGCCCGGCTGCGCGGCGCGCCGTACGCCGGCACCTTCCAGCGCATGCCCGGGATCGCCGAGAGCGTCGAGTGGGCGCGTGCGCTGGTCGCGCTGGACACGCTGGAGCTGGATCCCGAGGTGGTGTCCGATACCGCGGGCATCCTGTTCAAGCAGCGCGAGGACGTGGCCGCGCTGACCCGCGACCTGGCCGCCGAGCTGCTCGCGCCCGCGCCGGCGGGCTGAGACGGCGGCGGCCGGCGCAGGAGTCCACGCCCGATGCAGCTGGGAGACGCACGCCAGGGCAAGATGCTGGGCAACCTGGCCGGTTTCGCGCGCGCGCTGCGCCGTGCCGGCCTGGTCGTCGACCCGGCTCGCATCGCGCTGGCCGGGCAGGCGATGCAGGAGGTCGGCGTGCAGCGACGCGACGACCTCGGCGCCGCACTGGAGGCCGTGCTGGTGGGGCACGAGCGCGATCGCGGCGTGTTCCGCGAGATGTTCGACGCCTATTTCCGCGACCCGGCGGTGGCCGCGAAGCTGCTGGCGCAGATGCTGCCGAGCGCCGAGGGTCGCGCCGATCCGCCGCGTCAGCGACCTCGCGTGCGCGAGGCGCTGGCCTCGCCGCACCGCCCGGGGGAGGCGCGTGCGCCGCGCGAGCAGGCGCTGGAGCTTGACGCCTGCATGAGCGCCAGCGCGAAGCGGCAGCTGCGTCATGCCGACTTCAACGCCTTGGGCGCCGCCGAATACCAGCTGCTCGAGCGGCTGGTGCGCGACGTTGCGCTGCCGCTGCCCGAACTGCCGTCGCGTCGCCTGCGCGCGGGGTTGCGCGGCGCGCGCGCGGATTGGCCGCGCCTGCTGGGCGCCGCGGCGCGTTGCGGGGGCGAATGCGTCGAACTGCCGCGCCTGCGGCGCCGGCGCGAGGCGCCGCCGCTGCTCGTGCTGGTCGACGTGTCGGGGTCGATGGAGCGCTACACACGGCTGCTGCTGGCCTTCCTGCACGCCGCCACGCGCGAGCTGCGCCGGCGCGACGTGTTCGCGGTGGGAACCAGCCTGACCGACCTGACGCGGGCCTTCGGTCTCGGCGACAGCGACGCGATGCTGGACGCGGTCGGCGCCGCGGTGAGCGACTTCGCCGGCGGCACGCGCCTGGGCGAATGCCTGGCCGAGCTGCACCGCAGCCATTCCCGGCGCCTGGTCGGCGGGCGCAGCGTGGTGCTGCTGATCAGCGACGGGCTGGATACCGGGGAGCCGGCGCAACTGCGCGCCGAGCTGGACTGGCTGCGCCGGCGCAGCCGCCGCCTGCTGTGGCTCAACCCGCTGCTGCGCTACGAGGCCTACCAGCCCAGCGCGCGCGGCGCCGCCGCGTTGCATGCTGCCTGCGACGCGATGCTCGCGGTGCACAACCTGGCCAGCCTGGAGCAGCTGGCGAGCAGCCTGGCCGAGTTGATGCGCGGCGCCTGAGCGGCGGGGCCGGAGGCTGCGCGCTTCAGTCGCGCAGCGCCTGCGCCTGCTCGAGCTGCTGCGGCTGGTCGACGTCGAGCAGCAGCCCCGGGTCTTCGAGTTCCAGCCAGTGCAGCGCCTCGCGATGTGCCTGCAGCACGGCGCGCGCGCCGTGGTCGCCGCGCAGCTGCAGCAGTTCGCCGCCGAAGTCCCTGCCGAATCCCACCGGATGGCCGCGCAGCCCCCCGTGCGTGGGCATCACGATGCTCCGCGGACGCAGCGCGTGGGCCACGGCGCGGATGCTCGAAGCCTGCAGCGCCGGCATGTCGGCCAAGCCGATCAGCCAGCCGTCGGCGCGCGGAGTCTGCAGCACGCCCCAGGCCAGCGAGTGCGCCATGCCGAACTGCGCCTCGGCGCAGAAGGTGCTGGGCACGCCGATGCGCTGCAGCATGTCCGCCAGTTCGCGTTCGCCCTCATCGGCCTCGCGCAACACCACCAGCGGCGCCGCAAGGACGTCGTCGCAGGCCTCCAGCCAGCGCTGCACGCTGCGAAGCAGCAAAGGCTCGCCGGCGAGAGGCGCGCGGCGCTTGTCGCTGCCGAAGCGCTGCGAACGCCCGGCGGCCAGCAGGAGGCCCTGGATCATCCGCGCATTGTCGCGGCGCCGCCCGGCGCCGCGCAAGTCGCGCCGCGCAAACGCGGGGGGTCAGCGGCAGTGGTTCAGCGGCGGGGGGGCGGCGAGCGCAGCGAGCGGGGGCCCACGATCTTCAATGTGCTGCGGCGTAGTAGTGGTTCTGCGGGTGATCGACCTGGGCGAAGAAGTCCCAGCGTTCGCCGAGCAGCGCGCCGAACTGCAGCAGCGCCAGCAGCGCCAGCCACGCCGCCTGCGGCGGCCAGGGCAGCAGCGCGGCCAGCACCACGCTGGGCAGCGCGAAGCCCAGGGTCATGTACAGGCTGCGCAGCCGGCCGAGCAGCAGCGCCGACGCATTCAGGCCGAATTCGTCCAGGTTGAAGCTGCCGGCGGTGAAGCCGCGCGACACCTGGCGCACCGGACGCGAGCCGGCGCCCACGGCGCCTTGCGTCGAGCCGGCGCGGCGCAGGCGCTTGAGTCGCGCCAGCGCGCCGGCGCGGAACACCCACGCCAGCGCGGTCCACAGCAGTGCCAGATGCGCGATCAGTGCGGCCGCCGGGGCGTGCGCGGCGGCCAGCGCCGTCGCCGCGACCAGGTGCCCGCTGGCCAGCCCCATGAGCGCGAAATTCAGCGGGGTCAGCGGGGTCGCCCACTCGCGGATGAAGGCGATCGCCGCGTACACCTTGCCGGTACACAGCCACAGCAGCAGCGCTTCCAGCACCGACAGCGCCTGCAGCCAGCCCGGCCATGCGCCGGTGCGGTCGACGCACAGCGCCCCGGCCAGGGTCAGCGCGAGGAAGGCCGACACCGCCAGCACTTCGCGCGACAGCCACGAGGTGCGCCACATCGCCGCCGCGCGCCAGGCGCGCAGCGGCTGCCCGAGGTGGGCGAAGGAAAAGCCCAGCGCCACCGCGCCGAGCCCGAAGGCCAGCGCCAGCGTGTCGCGCAGCACGGCGGGGTCGAGCGCAGGCGCGCCAAGGCCGGCCAGCGCGAGCGCGACGACCATGCCCTGGGCGCAGCCGAGCAGGGTGGTGAACCAGATCACGGACCAGGCAGGACGCATGGCAATTTCTCGTCGAAGGACTCGTTCAGCGCCGCGCCGTCGGCGCGGCGTCGCGGATCGGGTGAGACAGCGTGGCAGGCGTCGTCGCGGGGGATTCGCAGCCCAGGCCGAGCAGTGCGCCGAGCCAGTCGAGCACCCCGGCGGAGCGCGCCGGGGCGGCAGGCTCGGGTGCCGCGGTCTGCGTCTGCGGCGTGGCGTCGCGCATGGTGCGTCGCGGCAGGTAGTGGTTGGCCGGACGCGTTCCGAGTTCGGGCATCGGCGCGAAACCGCCGCGCTCGGCGATGGCGCGCGAGACTTCCGAATCCGGGTCGTCGACGTCACCGAACAGCCGCGCGTTGGTCGGGCAGGCATTCACGCAGGCCGGCTTGCGCCGGCTTTCCGGGATCGACATGTCGTGCACGCGGTCCACGCACAGCGTGCACTTGGTCATCACGCCGCGCGGTTCGTCGAACTCGCGCGCGCCGTAGGGGCAGGCCCACGAGCAGTACTTGCAGCCGATGCACTTGTCCGCGTCGACCAGCACGATGCCGTCCTCGGCACGCTTGTACGAGGCCCCGGTCGGGCACACCGGCACGCAGGGCGCGTCCTTGCAGTGCAGGCAGCTCTTCGGGAAGTGCAGCACCTCGGTGGCCGGGAAGGCGCCGACCTCGAAGGTCTGCACGCGGTTGAAGAACACCCCCGAGGTGTCGGGCCCGTAGGGGTCGACGTCGCTCAGCGGCCCGGCCGCGCCGGAGGTGTTCCACTGCTTGCACGAAGTCACGCAGGCGTGGCAGCCCACGCACACGTCGAGGTCGATGACCAGCGCGAGTTGACTCATGAACGGCTCTCCTGGCGTTGGCGCGCGACCATCGGCGCCGTTTCATCCTGCGTCGGGGCGGCGGCGTGTGCGCGGCGCTTGCCCGCCATGTACTGCAGCAGGCGTCGCGCGGCTCCGTCGTGGCGCATCTGTCCGGGTGCCGGCGGCGGCGCCTCGTGCCGCGGCCAGGTGGCATGCGCGGCCAGCGGCCGCATGTCGTCGCGCGACGCGTGCAGCGAGTCGCCGTGCGCGCTGGCGTAGCGTGCCGGGTCGGCGTCGGCGCTGGTCTCGTCGGCGCGTGCCGGGTAGATGCGCACGCGCAGGTCGTACCAGCCGGCCTGTCCGGTCACCGGGTCGCTGTTCGACAATTGACCGTGATGGCCCGGCAGTTCGTCGGTGATGACGTGGTTGAGCAGGAAGCCGCGGCGCGACTCGTCGGCCTCGTGCTCCAGGCCCCACATGCCGCTGGCCTTGCCGATGGCGTTCCAGGTCCACACGGTTCCCGGCTCCACCGCTTCCGTGTACTGGGCCAGGCAGCGCACCTTGCCCCACGGGGACTCGACCCACATCCACGCGCCGTCGTCGATGCCCGCGGCACGCGCGGTCGACGGGTGCAGGTGCAGGCGATTGTGGCCGTGGATCTGGCGCAGCCACGCGTTCTGCGAGTCCCAGGCGTGGTACATGGCCATCGGGCGCTGGGTCACCGCGGCCAGCGGGTAGGCGTCGAGGTCGACCAGTTGCTGCTCCAGCGGCGCGCTCCAGTGCGGCAGCGGGTCGAAGTGCTCGAACACGCGCTCGCGCAGCTCGGCCGGGGGCTGGCGCTCGCCCTGGCCGCAGGCGGCGAGCCGGAACGACTGCAGGATGTCGCTGTAGATGGCGATCACCGCTGGCAGGTCCAGCTTGCGCCAGCCGTGCTCGCGGGCGTAGCGCAGGTAGTCGCGGTTGACGCCGCGCATGTAGCGCAGTGCCGGCGGCAGGTGGGTCAGGTGCACGCAGTCGTGGCTGGCGTACTCCTCCCACTGGCGCGCATTGGGCTCGCCCTTGAGCGACTTGGAGCCGTCGGCGCCGCGCCAGCCGGTGAGAAAGCCGATGCCGGAACCCGGTGCGGTCTCGTAGCGCACGATGAAGTCGGGGTAGTCGGCGTACTTGCGCGCGCCGTCCGGGGTGGTGAACGACGGCAGGCGCAGGCGCGACGCGAGTTCGATCAGCACCTCCTGGAACGGCCGGCACTCGCCCAGCGGCGGCACCACCGGCACGCGCACCGAGTCCATCGCACCGTCGTACTCCGAGATCGGGCGGTCCAGCATCGACATCGCGTCGTGTCGTTCGAGGTACGTGGTGTCGGGAAGCACGAGGTCGGCGAAGGCCGTCATCTCGCTGTGGAAGGCATCGGCCACGACCAGGAAAGGAATGCGGTACTCGCCGCTGTCGTCGCGGTCGGTGAGCATGCGCCGCACCCGCTGCGTGTTCATCGACGAGTTCCACGCCATGTTCGACATGAAGATCATCAACGTGTCGATCGGGTAGGGGTCGCCGCGCCACGCGTTGGTGATCACGTTGTGCATCAGCCCGTGCACCGCCAGCGGATGCTCCCACGAGAAGGCCTTGTCGATGCGCATGGGCTGGCCGTGCTCGTCGACCATCAGTTCCTCGGGCCGGGTGGGCCAGCCCAGCGGAGCCCCCGGCAATGGGGTGTTCGGGCGCACCTGCTGCCAGTTGTTGATGGTGCGAACGCTGGGCGGGATCTCCTTCGGGTATGGCGGCTTGTGGCGAAAGCCCCCGGGCACGTCGATGGTCCCCAGCAGGCTCATCAGCACCGCCATCGCGCGGATGGTCTGGAATCCGTTCGAGTGCGCCGCCAGCCCGCGCATGGCGTGGAAGGCCAGCGGGCGCGCGCGCACGCTGTCGTGCTCGCGGCCCCACCAGTCGGTCCAGCGCTGCGGCTCGTCCCAGGCCTCGTCGAGAGCGCTGTGCGCCATCTCCTCGGCGAGTTTCTCGATGCGTCCGGCGGGAATCCCGGTGATCTGCGAGGCCCATTGCGGGGTGCACTCCTCGGTCTGCTCGCGCAGCAGCTGCAGCGCGGTGGCCACCGGGGTGCCGTCGGGCATCGTGTAGCGACCCCACAGCGCCGGCTGCACGCCTTCGGTCCACGCCGGCACGGGCTGCTGCGCGGCTTCGTCCCACCACCAGAAGTTCAGCGGGGCGTCGGGCGAGCCTTCGTCGGCATCCGGGTTGCGCAGCAGCATGCCGTCCTGCGGGTGCCCAGGTTGCACCCGCACCAGTTGAGCGGCATTGGTGTAGCGGCTGGCGAAGTCGCGATCGAAGCGTTCGCGGCGCAGCAGCAGGTGCAGCAGGGCCATGAACAGCGCGCCGTCGGTCCCCGGCCGGATCGGGATCCACTCGTCGGCCACCGCCGAATAGCCCGTGCGCACCGGGTTGATCGAGATGAAGTGCCCGCCGTGGCGCTTGAATTCGGAGATCGCCGTCTTCAGCGGGTTGCTGTGATGGTCCTCGGCGGTGCCGATCATCACGAACAGCTTCGCGCGCTCCAGGTCCGGGCCGCCGAATTCCCAGAAGCTGCCGCCGACCGTGTAGATCATCCCGGCGGCCATGTTGACCGAGCAGAAGCCTCCGTGCGCGGCGTAGTTCGGGGTTCCGAACTCGCGCGCGAACAAGCCCGTGAGGGCCTGCATCTGGTCGCGTCCCGTGAACAGCGCGAAGCGCTTCGGGTCGGTGGCGCGCAGATGGCCCAGGCGCTGCTCGAGCATCGCGTAGGCCTCGTCCCAGCCGATGGGCTCGAACTCGCCGCTGCCGCGCTGCGAGCCCGGCTTGCGGCGCAGCGGCCGGGTCAGGCGCGCCGGCGAGACCTGCTTCATGATCCCGGCCGAACCCTTGGCGCAGATCACGCCGCGGTTCAGCGGATGGTTCGGGTTGCCTTCGATGAAACGCACCTCGCCGTCGCGCACATGCACGTTGATGCCGCAGCGGCAGGCGCACATGTAGCAGGTGGTCGAGCGGACCTCGGTATGGCCGTGCGGGTGCTCCTGCGGATCGTGCAGGGGCTCGCCGATGGAGAACACGCGATTCCAGAGTTTTTGGATCATGGCCGGGGTCCGGGGTGCCGCGGGAGCGGGGGTGCATCGCAATTTAGGAATGTTTGGTTCCGAAATCAAACGAAT
>JAJYTY010000310.1 GCA_021792835.1 Pseudomonadota bacterium | reverse complement strand
AAAGTAACGTCCTGCCGGCTGGCCCCGAGGTGGTCGCCGTCGCCGCGATCAGCGGCTCAGATCACCCCGGCCAGGTGGAGCAGTTTGGGTGGCCAGAAGTGGAGCAGTTTGGGTGGCCGCCGGGGCCCGAAGGTGCGGCTCAGCAGCCTAGGTCATGCGCTAGGCATCAACACGTTGGGTCAACGCCTTGCGATTGAAGGCCCTGTTTTAACAGCGGAACGAGCTACGCAGATGGGGTATTGCCCAGGGGCTCGTTCGGAAGTTGACGGCGATAACCTATCGATGGTTGCGGACGAGCATCGCGAGACTATGCCGCTGCACGGCGCATGGCCGGAGCTTTTCGAGCGCATGGCTTCGCACGCCGCCCTAAGGCATGGCGGCCAGATGCTGCGACGCGCCCAAGAACTGCGAGGAAGGTGTCGGCGAACTCGGCTGCGACGGGCCTGATGATTTCCGTAGAAAGCTTGGCTGGATGCAGCCTAACTCATTGATTTTGCAGTGTATTGGTCATCTGCGTATTAACACCCCGCGCATGGCAAAAGCCCGGCCGGAGCCGGGCTTGGGGGGCCGGGGCAGGAAGCCCCGCGTGTCCTGTGCGGCTCAGCGGCGGCCGCCGCCGCCGCCGCCGCCGAAGATGCTCAGCAGCGCCAGCAGGTTGACGAACACGTTGTACAGATCGAGGTAGATCGCCAGGGTCGCCGAGATGTAGTTGGTCTCGCCGCCGTCCAGCACGCGCCGCACGTCGATCAGCATGAACGCGGAGAAGATTCCCACCGCGGCCACCGAGAAGGTGATCATCAGCGCGGGCATCTGCAGCCAGATGTTGGCGATGCCGGCGATCATCAGCATGATCACTCCGACGAACAGGAACTTCGCCAGTCCGCTGAGGTCGCGCTTGACGACCGTGGCCAGCGAGGCCATCGCCGCGAAGATGATCGCGGTGCCGCCGAAGGCCATCGTGATCAGCTGCACGCCGTTGGCGAGACCCAGCACGATGCTGAGCATCTGCGACAGCATCAGGCCCATGAAGAACGTGAAGCCCAACAGCAGCCCGACGCCCAGGCCGGATTCCCGGTTGCGCTGGACCGCGAACATCAGTCCGAAGGCGCCGGCCAGGAACAGCAGCATGCCCATGCCCGGGTTGAGGATCATCCATTGGCCGAGCCCGGTCCGCAGCCCGGCCCACGCGCCCGCCACCGTGGGTACCAGCGAGATGGCCAGCAGCGTGTAGGTGTTGCGCAGCACTCGGTTGCGCTCGACGGCGTAGCCGCCCGACGCGTAGGACGGGTATTGCGGTTGGAAGCGGTCGTTCATGTAGGGTTCTCCCGAAACGAAATTGCGCGTGCCGGCCGTGAGACGCGGAAAACGCCCGGCACGGCCTGGCGTTCCCGCATGCTTGGACTCCCGCGCGAACCGCGAGTTCCCGGGGATTGGACTCCCCGCGGGGACGCGGCGGCGGCGGTGGGACCGCGCTCTTGCTGCACAGTGTAGACGCTGAGCCTGAAATGGGGCTGAAAGCAGCGCTTGCAAGAGATGTCGCAATGTTGCGGGCGGTTTGCCGGCGGCGCCGTGGCCGGGCTTGTGCTGCGGCGCAACACGCCCCTTTCGCGCGCGTCGGGGTCTCGTTTCCCGTACAATGAGAAGGATTTGCGTGCGGCCTGCGCGGGAACCAGGACCGGGAAGTGCCCTGGCCGGAATCCAGCGATGGAAGCCGGCCGCGGTGAGGTTCCCGGGCCGTGGTTCGCGTCCAGCGGCCGACGCCCAACCCAACCACGCCGCCGCCGAGGCGCCTTTCGCCGCACCGCTCCCGTCCCGCCCGCCTGGCGCCCTCGCGCGCCGCGGCCGGCACGCGCCGCACGGTCGCTGCAGGTCCACCCCGGCGCGGAGTTCGAGCGGAGAGTACATCCATGCTGCCGTTGCAAGCGAAGGCGATCCTGGCCCTGGCCGACGGGTCGATCTTCGAGGGGGTGTCGATCGGTGCCGCGGGACAGAGCACGGGCGAGGTGGTGTTCAACACCTCGATCACCGGATACCAGGAAATCCTGACCGACCCGAGCTACAGCCACCAGATCGTCACGCTGACCTACCCGCACATCGGAAACGTCGGGGTCAACCCCGAGGATGCCGAAGCCGGGCGCATCCACGCCGCGGGCCTGGTGGTTCGCGACCTGCCGCTGCAGGATTCGAACTTCCGGCGCGCCGAGGGCCTCGGCGACTACCTGCGGCGCCACGGTACCGTGGCCATCGCCGACATCGACACGCGGCGCCTGACCCGGCTGCTGCGCACGGAGGGCGCGCAAAACGGTTGCATCGTGGCGCTGCCCGAAGGCGAGGCGGTGAGCGACGAGCTGCGCCGGCAGGCGGTGCAGCGCGCGCGCGCCACGCCGAGCCTGGCCGGCATGGACCTGGCGAAGGTGGTCAGCACCACGCGCGCCTACCCGTGGACCCAGTCGGCGTGGGCGCTGGGGCGTGGCTACGGCGACGGCGACGGCGCGGGCCCGCACGTGGTGGCCTATGACTTCGGGGTCAAGTTCAACATCCTGCGCCTGCTCGCCGAGCGCGGCTGCCGTGTCACCGTGGTGCCGGCGCAGACCAGCGCCGAGGAGGTGCTGGCCCTGCGCCCCGACGGCGTGCTGCTGTCGAACGGCCCGGGCGACCCGGAACCCTGCGATTACGCCATCGCCGCCACGCGCGAGCTGCTGCGGCACGGCACGCCGCTTTTCGGCATCTGCCTGGGCCACCAGATCCTGGCGCTGGCGGCCGGCGCGCGTACCTTCAAGATGAAGTTCGGCCACCACGGCGCCAACCATCCGGTGCGCGATCTCGACACCGGGCGCGTCAGCAT
>JAJYTY010000309.1 GCA_021792835.1 Pseudomonadota bacterium | reverse complement strand
GGACTTGCGCCGACCTATCTTCAGGGCCTGGACGCGCAACTGCGGCAAGTCGCGGGGCGGGGCGACCGCGGCGCGTGGCAGGCCTGGTGGCAGCGCCTCGCGCAGGCCGCTCGCCACGCCGATTTTCCGCTGCATGCGGGGCTCGCGGTGCAGGCCTGGGTCGTAGAATTGCGCCAGCTTTGCAGCCAGCGGGCGAGATAGGGGACCTGAGGAGACCTGAATGGCCACTTCCCACGCAGCCGGAGCCGGCGCGTCGACTTCGCGGCCGAGCGTGATCCAGCTCGCGATCAAGGAAAAGCCGGCGCTGTATGCGGCTTACATTCCCTATTTCCCCGACGGGGGCATTTTCATCCCGACTCCGCGCGAGCACCGGCTGGGAGACGATGTCTACCTGCTGCTGACCGTGATGGACAACCCGCAGCGCTTCCCGATCGCCGGCAAGGTGGCGTGGATCACCCCGGCGAATGCCGCCGGCAATCGCAGCCAGGGCATCGGCGTGCAGTTTCCCGCCGACGAGAAGGCCAAACAGCTGCGACGCCTGATCGAGGAAATCCTCGGGCCCGCGGCCGAGGTCGCGAACCGCTCCACCCACACCCTGTGACCAGGCGCGGCGGCCGGCGCGCGCCCACGCGGGGCGCAGCGCCGCCGCGCGCATTCCCGCGATGCCATTGACCGATTCCCACTGCCACCTGAATTTTCCCGGGCTGCGCGAACGCGAGAACGAGATCCTCGCATCGATGCGCGAGCACGGCGTGCTGCGCGCGCTGAACATCAGCACCCGGGTCGAGGAATTCGATGAGGTCCTGGGCTGTGCCGAGCGCCATCCCGAGGTGTGGGCGACGGTCGGCGTGCATCCGGACACGCAGGACGAGGCCGAGGTCGACGCGGCGACGCTGGCGGCGCGCGCACGACACCCCAGGGTGCTGGCCATCGGCGAGACCGGGCTGGACTACTACCGCCTCGAGGGCCGCAGCCGCGCCGACATGCAGTGGCAGCGCGAGCGCTTCGCGGTGCACATCGAAGCCGCGCGCGCGGTCGGCAAGCCGCTGGTGATCCACACGCGCGCCGCCGCCGACGACACGCTGGCGATGCTGCGCGAGCAGCGCGCCGATGAGGCGGGCGGGGTGCTGCACTGCTTCACCGAGAGCTGGGAGGTGGCGAGCGCCGCGCTGGACCTGGGCCTGTACATCTCGTTGTCGGGGATCCTGACCTTCAAGAACGCGCGGGAGTTGCAGGACGTCGCCCGGCGCCTGCCCAGCGATCGCATCCTGGTCGAGACCGACAGCCCCTATCTGGCCCCGGTGCCGCACCGCGGGCAGACCAACCAGCCTGGCTACACACGCTTCGTGGCGCGCTTCCTGGCGCAGTTGCGGGGCTGCGAGGAGGCGGAGGTCGAAGAGTTCACGGAGGCGAATTTTGATAGTCTTTTCAAGCCACTAGCACAGTGAGTTGAAGTTGTTTCCACGCATTCTTGCAGCCCTTCCTGGCCGCTCCCGGGCGATTCGCGCGAGCCGCCGTCGCGCGCTCGCGACCGCCGCGCGCGGGCTTGCCACGGGACTGCTCGGCGCCGTGGCGGGCTGGGGCGGCAGCGCATGGGCAGGGGCCTTCGACGACTTCTTTCGTGCGCTCAAGCGCGACGACGTCGATGCCGTGCGGGGCCTGCTGCACCGAGGCTTCGACCCGAACGCGGTGGACTCCCGCGGCAACAGCGCGCTGTACCTGGCCTTGCAATACCACGCGCTGAAGGTCGCGCGGCTGCTGCTCGGGCAGCCCGGGATCCGGCTCGACCAGCGCAACCCGGAGGGCGAGACCGCGCTGATGATCGCCTGCCTGCGCGGCGACACCGCGCTGGCCGAGACGATGGTCGCGCGCGGTGCCGCGGTCAACCCGCCGGGCACGGCGCCGGCATGGTCGGCGCTGTCCTACGCGGCCACCGACGGGCATGACGATCTGGTGAAGTTCCTGCTGGCGCATGGCGCGCTCGTGGATCGGCCGGCCCCGAACGGAACCACGCCGCTGATGATGGCCGCGTATTTCGGCCACACCTCGACGGTGCGACTGCTGCTGGCCGCGGGCGCCGACCCGAAGCGCAGGAACGCCATGGGATTCACCGCGCTGGACCTGGCGATGCGCAGGTCCCACGCGGACACCGCGCAGCTGCTGGGTCGGGCGCTGGACCGCGCGCGCAAGCCCGGCCATTGGTGAGGGCCTGAGGAGCGGGTCGCGCGGGCCGCGCCCGAGGCGGCCTGTCCTGCCGCCTCAATAACGGCGCATATTTGCATTATGTTAAATGAGCAGGATGCCGTGATTCCGGTGCATGCCGGACACGCCCCCCCCCCTTCCGGCGAAGTAAATGTGTACGAAGTGCGCGAAGTAAAAGTGTTTCACCGAGCGCGACTGGAGCTTTCAGCCTGCGACTTTCATGAGGTCCCCCACTCGAATGCCGCTGGGGTCACGCGATCGCTGCCCAGGCCGCAGATTAGCGACTCGGTACGCCCTCCGTGCCCCCTGGTTGCCTAGGTAGACAACATCACCATCGGTCAACCCCGGATGCGAGGTCACAAGCATCAACCCCCCGTTCGCAGACGCTCTGACCTTGGCAATCACCGTATCGTCGTAAGGGCGTTCGAAGACCTTCAGATGGCCACGGCGCTGCGCTACGGAAAAGTCTTGCTTCGCTTCATCCACGGCCATCGTAGCTGCCCTCATCGGTCCTATCCCGACCCCGGCGGCCACCCAAACTGCTCCACTTCTGGCCACCCAAACTGCTCCACCTGGCCGGGGTGATCTGAGCCGCTGATCGCGGCGACGGCGACCACCTCGGGGCCAGCCGGCAGGACGTTACTTTCC
>JAJYTY010000065.1 GCA_021792835.1 Pseudomonadota bacterium | reverse complement strand
CGGCGGAAGAAAGGTCTCAGAACAGGGTTTCCTGGTCGTTGAACAGCTGCAGCACCGAGCCGCCCTGCGCGATGCGCATCATGGTCTGCGCGATCAGCTGCGCCGCGGAGAGCTGGCGCACCTTCGCGCTGCCCAGCGCCGCCTCGCGCAGCGGGATGGTGTTGGTCACCACCACCTCGTCGAGATCGCTGGCGTTGATGCGCTCGATCGCCGGACCCGAGAACACCGGATGCGTGCAATAGGCGACGACGCGCCGCGCGCCGCGCTCCTTGAGCACCTCGGCGGCCTTGGTCAGCGTGCCGGCGGTGTCCACCATGTCGTCCATGATGATGCAGTTGCGGCCGTCGATCTCGCCGATCACGTTCATCACCTCGGACACGTTGGGCTTCGGCCGGCGCTTGTCGATGATCGCCAGGTCGCAGTCCATCAGCTTGGCCAGCGCGCGCGCGCGCACCACGCCGCCGATGTCCGGCGAGACCACGATCAGGTCCGTGTAGTTCTTCGCGCGCAGGTCGCCGAGCAGGATCGGCGACGCGTAGATGTTGTCGACCGGGATGTCGAAAAAGCCCTGGATCTGGTCGGCGTGCAGGTCCATGGTCACCACGCGCGCGATGCCGGCCGCCTGCAGCATGTTGGCCACCACCTTCGCGGTGATCGGCACGCGGGTCGAGCGCGGACGACGGTCCTGGCGCGCATAGCCGAAATACGGGATCACCGCGGTGATGCGCTCGGCCGACGCCCGCTTGAGCGCGTCGGCCATCACCAGCAGTTCCATCAGGCTGTCGTTGGTCGGCGCGCAGGTCGACTGCAGGATGAAGACCTCGCGCGCGCGCACGTTCTGCTGGATCTCGACCGTCACCTCGCCGTCGGAGAAACGTCCGACATAGGCCTGGCCGAGACCGATTCCCAATTGGTCCACCACCTGCTGCGCCAGCGCCGGGTTGGCGTTACCGGTGAATACGACGAAATCGGCCGCGTGGGAGGTCATGGTGGGCACTGCACTTGCGCTGCGAGGGTTTCGAGTCCGCGGGCACTGCCGGCTGCAGGCAGCGGCAGCGAGCGCCGCTGCGGACCGGGACCGCCCTCAAGGGGGCTGGGGAGGAAGGATTCGAACCCTCGAATGCCGGAATCAAAATCCGGTGCCTTAACCAACTTGGCGACTCCCCAACATCTCGACTCGCCCCGACAGACCATGCTCCCGGAGCTCCGAGCAAACCGGGACGGTCGCGCGGGCTCGTGCCCCGCCAGACCTCCGGTCACTCTCGAATTCTACGCAATCCCGCGTCGTTCACGACACATCGCAGGCAGCAGCGTGGCTGTCCAACCCTTCCTCGCGAGCCGCTCAGTCGCAGGCCCAGTGCCGCAACGGATGCCCTTGCAGCGCCCGGCACACCCGCACCTTCCAGCCGGCGGGCAGCTCGCCCGCGAAGCGCCCTTCGCCGCGATCCAGCGGATCGAAGGACTCCGGCCACGGCACGAACATCGCCGAACCCGACCCGCTCATGCGCGCAGCGCCACCGCCGCCTCGCCGCGCCAGCCAATCCTGCAACTCGCGCAACCGCGGCAGCAGCCAGGCGGCCGCACCCTGCAAGTCGTTCGCACCGAAATCGGTGTAGCCAGAACCGAGCTTCTCGCAAAAGCTCTCCATTGTGCAGGCGGGGGTGTTCCTTGTCAATAACGAGCTCGCGAAAACCTGGGCCGTCGACAGCCCCTCACCGGGCCACGCGACCAGCGCGTTCCAGCTCGGCAGGCGCAGCTCGCGCAGCCGCGCGCCGACCCCCTCGGCGAAGGCGTTGCGCCCGAACACGAACACCGGCACATCGGCGCCCAGCGCCGCGGCCAGCTCCAGCAGTTCGCCACGGCGCAGCTCCAGGCCCCACAGCCGGTTCAGCGCCAGCAGCACCGTGGCCGCATCCGAACTGCCCCCGCCCAGGCCGGCCTGCGCCGGAATCGACTTGCGCAGTCGCATGTGCACGCCCAGCCGGCAGCCGGTGCGGCGCTGCAGCAGGCGCGCCGCGCGCACGCACAGATCCTCGTCCGGCAGACCGTCGCCACCTTCACGCGTGATATCGGGGGTCTCGCGCAGCTCGAAATCCAGTTCGTCGCACCAGTCGATGAACTGGAACACCGTCTGCAGTTCGTGCATGCCGTCGGCGCGCCGACCCAGCACGTGCAGGAACCAGTTCAGCTTGGCCGGCGCCGGCACGCCCAGCAGCGCGCGCAACGGGCGGCTCATGCCCCGCCCGCCGCGTCGCCGGTCGCGGCGGCCCGGCAGCCGGCACCCAGGCGACGCGTGCTGTCGATGACCAGCGCCAGCTGTTCGGCATCATCGCCACGGCCCCGCGACAGGCGCAGCACGTGCGGCCGGGCGTCTCGCCGCAGCACCGTGACGCGCCAGCCGAGCTGCTCGAAGCCGTCGGGCGGCAGCGCGCGCCAGGGCAGGCTGGACGCCGGCACCCCGCGCACCCAGTCGCGCAGCGCGGCTCGCGGCAGGCGCAGGCCCAGCGTGGCCTGGGTCATGTCCTCGAAGGAAGCGAAATCGCGCACGCCGTGGCCGTCGTCGACGCTGGCCGAGCCGGCCCCCCAGCTCGCGCGCGCCAGCACCTGTCCGAGCGGCGTGGCCAGTTCCAGCCAGCCGGTGTCGGCATCCAGGCGCAATTCGAAGGAGCCGTACAGGTTGTTGACCCCGGGACGATGCTGCACCACCGAGATGCGCCCGGCGTAGTCCAGCGCGCAGCGCGGCTGTGCCTGGCGCGATGCCGGCTGGCTCGCGCAGGCGCCCAGCAGGGCCAGGGCCGCCACGGCCACGCCGGCCCGCAGCGCGCGCGCGGGCGCCCCGGACAGCTTGCGCCGCGGCATCAGAACTTCAGCCCCAGGCGCCGCATCACCCGCTGCACCGTGGGGTCGTGCGGCGCCGCACGCCAAGCCTTGCGCAGCAGCGCCCTGGCGCGCGTGGGTGCTCCGCGACGCCATTCGACTTGCGCCAGGTGGGCCGCGATTCCCGGGTCGTCGCGCCCCTGCAAGGCCTGCTCGAGCAGGGTGCGCGCGCGCGCCAGGTGGCCGAGACGGAACTCGACCCAGCCCAGGCTGTCCATCACGAAGGGATTGCCCGGACTCAGGCGCAACGCGCGCACGATCAGCGCTCGCGCCTGCTGCAATTCGATGCCGCGATCGGCCAGCATGTAGCCCAGCGCGTTCAGCCCCGGCTGGTAGCGCGGATGCGCGCGCACGATGCCGCGCAGCAGCGCCAGCGCGCGCGAGACCTTGCCCGCCTGCTGCGCCGCCATCGCCGTCTCGTAGGCGTAGTCGGCGTCGCGCCCCCAGGCGCGCATTCCCGACTCCAGCACCGCATAGGCGCGTGCCGGCTGGTGCATGGCCTGCAACAGATCGGACAGCGCCAGCAGGCGCTGGCGCCGCTGCGTGGCGGTGGTGCGCGGCAGCGCCTGCACCTGATCCACCGCGTCGCGCGCATGCCCCTGCGCGGCCTGCAGCTTGGCCCGCTGCAGGGTGACGGACACGTCGGAGCCCGCGGCCCCGACACGTTGCAGCCAGCGCGCCGCGCCTGCGACGTCACCCTGCTGCAGCGCCAACTCCGACAACGTGACGTATACGCGCTGCAGGTCCTGCTGCGGCACCCCCTGCGCCGCCGGGGCGGATGCGGCAGCCGCGGCAGCGGGCGCCCGCTGCGCCGGCGCTGCCTGCGAAGCCGGGCCCTGCGCCGGCTGCGGCGCCGCGGCGGCCGGCTCGACCAGTTGCAGGAAGCGCAGCAGCGAGGTCTCGGCGGCGTGCGCCTGGCCGAGCTGCTGCTGCAGCGAGCCCAGCATCAGCCACACCTGCGCGAACCCGGCCTGACGCTGCGCCAGCACACGGCACTGCGCCAGCGCGATGCTGTCGCGCTGCTGCTGCGCGGCCGACTCCACCCACGCCAGGCGCAAGGCGTCGTCGGCGGGGTTCTTGTCGAAGTACCGCGCCAGAAGGCGGTCGGCACGCACCGGATCGACGGTGTAGTACTGCAGCAGCAGCGCGGCCGCCTGGCGCAGCGAGGGATCGGCCTTCAGCGCGCGTGCCGCCAGTGTCACCCCGCCCGAGACCTGTCCTACCTGCACCTGCTGCGTGGCGATGACCAGTTGCGCCTGCGGCATCGCCGGGTACGCGGCCAGGCTGCGGCGCGCAAGCGCCAGCGCGCGCGCCGGGTCGTGCAGGCCCTGCAGCATCTCGCCCAGCGCGACGACCGTCTGCGCGCGCTGCTCCTGCGGCGTCATGGCGAGCAGGCGGGCACTCGCCGCCACCGCGTCGTCGTCGCGCTTGAGGCCGAGCAACAGGTGCACGCGCCAGGCCTGCGCACGCAGCGAACGCGGCTGCATGTCGCGCCAGATGTCCACCGCGGTCAAGGCCTCGTGCGGGTGCCCGGCGCGCAAGGCCACGGCGACCGCGCGCTCGAACAGGTCGTCCGAGTTCATGTCACGCGCCGCGCGCACAAGCTCGGCGTAGGCCACCTCGGGATGTCCGGTGCGCGCCGCGATCTCGCCCGTGAGCGTGGAATAGAACCAGCGTGCCTGCTGCTCGGCGTTGTCGCGCATGCGCGGCGTCGGCGCGGCCTGGGTCACGGCCGCGACGGTGGCCGAGGTTTCGGCACCGGCCGCGGGGATCCCGCAGACGAGAGCGAGCGCGGCCAACGAAAAGGCAGCGGAAACGGCTGGGCGCATGGGTGAATCGGGAAGACGGTTCGGCTCGGAACTCCAGTGTAGTGTGCCGCGGCCGCCCGCCGTGCGCCGGCGTGACGGACAATGCCGCCCATGCCCGAGCTACCCGAGGTCGAAGTCACGCGACGCGCGCTGCTGCAGCCGTTGCGCGGCAGCCGCATTCGCGGCGTCGAATTCGGCAAGCCGCTGCGCTGGCCCCTGCAGTGCGAGCCGCGCAGCCTGGCCGGCCAGCGCATCGAGGATGTCGGCCGGCGCGGCAAGTACCTGCTGCTGGAACTGCCGTCGGGACGATTGATCGTGCATCTCGGCATGTCCGGGTCGCTGCGCTGGCATGCGGACTCCGGCGCCGCCCTGCCGGCGCCCGGCCCGCACGAGCATTTCCGGCTGCTGACCGACCGCGGCGAACTGCGCCTGAACGACCCCCGACGTTTCGGCGCGGTCGTCTGGCATGCGCTGCCCGGGCCGCCGCATCCGCTGCTCGGCCACCTCGGCCCGGAGCCCCTGCAGCGCGAATTCGACGGCGACGTGCTGTGGCGTGCCGTGCACGCACGCCGCGCCGCCATCAAACTGCTGCTGCTGGACCAGTCGGTGGTCGCCGGGGTGGGCAACATCTACGCCTGCGAGGCCCTGTTCCGCGCCGGAATCGACCCCCGCACGCCGGGTTCGCACCTGTCGCGACAGCGTTGCGCGCGGCTGGCCGAGGCGTTGCGCACGACCCTGGAACAGGCGCTGCGCGCCGGCGGCAGCACGCTGCGCGACTTCTGCTCCAGCGACGGCACGCAAGGGCACTTCCAGCTCGAGGCGCTGGTGTATGCGCGCGCCGGGCAGGCCTGCCGGGTCTGCGCGCGCCCCCTGGCGCACCTGGTGCAAGGCCAGCGCAGCACCTATTTCTGCCGCCACTGCCAGCGGCGTTGACCGTCGCCACGTCGGACCGCGCGGAAACCCTCGCGATTTCGCGCGAATCCGTGCAATTTCGTGCAAAAACCGCACCGAATCGCGCCTCCCCGAGTTCGCGCGTGCGTGCGAAACGGGTACGCTATGCAGACAGCAGCCTCGCGAACCCCCGCCCGCGCCCAGCCGCCCGCCGATGAACGAACCGCCCCGCCCCGCCGTGCAACCCGACACCTGGAGCCGATTCGGCGCCTGGCGTGACCAGCGCCTGGCGCGCCTGGCCGCGCTGGCCGGCTGGCTCGGCGACAGTACGCTCGACCCCTCGCTGTGGCAGGAGCCGATGTCCGAGCTCGAGCGCCGCCTGCAGCGCGACCAGGTGCAACTGGCCTTCGTCGCCGAACTCTCGCGCGGCAAGTCCGAGCTGATCAACGCGCTGTTCTTCGGCGCCAGCGGCCAGCGCGTGCTGCCGGCCGGCGTCGGGCGCACGACCATGTGCCCGGTGGAGATCTTCAGCGACCGCGAGCAACCCGTTTCACTGCGCATGCTGCCGATCGAGACCCGCGCCGAGCCGCGCCTGCTCAGCGACTGGAAGACTCGCCCGCAAGAGTGGAAGGAACATGCCTTCCCGGCCGGCGACGCGGTGGCCATGAGCCGCGCGCTGCAGCATCTGTGCGACACCATGCGCGTGCCGCTGGCGCAGGCGCGCGAGCTCGGCTTCTACCTCGACGAACCGGACGCGCAGGCGGGTGCCGTGGCGCACGCCGATGAACCGGTGGAGATCCCGCGCTGGCGCCACGCGCTGCTCAATATCGAGCATCCGCTGCTCGCGCAGGGCATCAGCGTGCTCGACACGCCGGGGCTCAATGCGCTGGGGGCCGAACCGGAACTGACGCTTTCGCTGATTCCGTCGGCGGCCGCCGTGGTGTTCCTGCTCGCCGCCGACGCCGGGGTCACGCGCAGCGACCTGCAACTGTGGACCGAGCATGTCGGCGCCGCCGGGCGCGAGCGCAGTTTCATCGTGCTCAACAAGGTGGATGCGCTGTGGGATCCGCTGCGCAGCAGCGCCGAGGTGCAGTCGCAGATCCGCAAGCAGTGCGAGTCGGTGGCGCAGGTGCTGCAGGTGGCGCCGTCGCGGGTGTTCGCGCTCAGCGCGCACAAGGGGCTGCTGGCGCGCATCCAGGGCGACGACACGCTGCTGCAGCGCTCGGGCCTGCCGCAACTGGAGACCGCCCTCGGCGTGTGCGCGGACCGCGAGCGCCGCGACTGGCTCGAGGGCAGCTGGCGCGCGACCCTGCTGGACACCCGCCAGCGTCTGGAGCGCGACCTCGACGCGCGCCTGCGCCAGTTCGACGAGCAGCGCATGGAACTCGAGGCCCTGCAGGGCAAGAGCAAGCAGACGGTGGCGGCGCTGCTGCAGCGCGCGCAGTCCGAGCGCAGCGACATCGACGCCGCGCTCGGGCTGGTGCAGGCGGTGCAATCGGTCAACGCGCGCCAGATGGCGCGGGTGGAGGAACTGCTGGCGGTGGGCCCGGCGCTGCAGCGCCTGGAGAACCTCCGACGCCAGCTTCGCTCGGCCCTGCTGAAAACCGGCCTGCGCGCGGCCCTGGCCGACGCCTGCGAGGAACTCGGGCTCAGCATGAACCGCGCCGAATCGGTGCTCGAGGAGAACCAGTCGATGCTCGCCGCGGCCTGCATGCGCCTGAACAACGAATTCGCGTTCTCGGTGCCGCTGCCCAAGGCGCTGCGCCTTGACGGCGCACGCCTGGACCTGGAAGCCATGCGCGCCGACTACCTGCGCTTCGCCGGCGCCGTGCAGTGGCTGCGCCTGCAAAGCGGCTCCTACGTCGACCGCGTGCTGCTGTCGGCGCAGGCGCGCCTGCGCAACATCCAGGAGCGCGGGGTGGCCGACGCACAGCACTGGAACCGCGCCGCGATGGCCAGCCTGCAGGCGCAGGCGCGCGAACGCCGACGCTCGCTGCACCGGCGCCTGAGCAACCTGCAGCAGGTGGCGCAGACCGACGACGAGCTGGCGCGCCGCATCGAGCAGCTGCGCGAGCGCGCCCACGAGCTGCGCGAGCTGCGCCAGCAGATGCGCAATCGTTTCGAGCTCGCGCTGCCCGGCGCCGAGGCGCTGCCGGCCGCGGCCTGATGCCGACGCAGCACGACACCGCGCGGCGCATCGAGCCCGCGGACTTCGCGCCGCGCCTGGTGGAGTGGCAGCGCGCGCACGGGCGCCACGACCTGCCCTGGCAGCGCAGCCGCGATCCTTACCGCGTGTGGGTGTCGGAGATCATGCTGCAGCAGACCCGGGTGGACACCGTGCTGCGCTATTACGAGCCCTTCCTGCAACGCTTCCCAGAGCTGCGCGCACTCGCCGCGGCGCCTCTGGACGAGGTGCTGGCGCGGTGGAGCGGCCTTGGCTACTACCGCCGCGCGCGCAACCTGCACGCCTGCGCGCGCCAGCTCGTCGAGCAGCACGGCGGCGAGTTCCCGCGCAGCCGCGAGCAACTGCAGCGCCTGGCCGGCATCGGCCGCTCGACCGCAGCGGCGATCGCCGCATTCTGCTTCGGCCAGCGCGAAGCCATTCTGGACGCCAACGTGCAGCGGGTGCTGGGACGCGCGTTCGCACTGCCGCGTCCTGCCGACGCCGCGTCGCTGCGCGCGATGTGGGAGCTCGCGCAGTCCCTGCTTCCGCCACAGGACATCGAGGCCTACACCCAGGGATTGATGGACCTGGGCGCCACGCTGTGCACGCCGACGCAGCCCGACTGCGCGCGCTGCCCCTATACCGCCGACTGTCCGCGCGGCGGCGACGCGCAGGCAGCGCAGGCGGTGACGGCGCGCACGCCGCGCGCCCCGCGGGCCGCGCGGCGCACGCGCAGCCTGGTGCTGCTGTGGGCGCGCAGCGAGGACGCCGGCGCGACCCGCGTATGGCTGCAGCGCCGGGACGCGCACGGCATCTGGCCCGGCTTGTGGTGCCTGCCCGGACACGACGACGCGGCCGCCGCGCTGCAGCAGGCACGCACGCTGGGCGAGGTGGTGGCGCAGAGCGAGGCCGCGCCGCGGCGCCATGTGCTGACGCACATGGACCTGCTGCTGCACCCGCTGCATGTGCTGGTGCGAGCGCATGGGATGGCACGCGACGACGGCGAGCCGGGCGGCTGGTATGCGCTCGACGAGGCCCTGCGCCTCGGACTTCCGGCACCGGTACGCCGGCTGCTGCGCGAGGCGCAGCCGGACTGATCAGTCCGCGCCGCCGGCGGCGTCGAGCTCGCGGTGGCGCACCAGCACGCTGTGGCGCTGCGCGAAGTGGCGCCCCAGCTCCTCGGCCAGGAACACCGAACGGTGCTGCCCGCCGGTGCAGCCGATGGCCACCACCACGTAGCTGCGCTGGTCCTGCGCCATTTCCGGCAACCATTGCTCGAGAAAATCCCGCAGGTTGCCGAGCATGCGCATGACCGTCGGTTGCGCACGCAGGAACTCGGCCACCGGGGCGTCGCGCCCGTTGAGCGGGCGCAAGCGCGGGTCGTAGTGCGGATTGGGCAGCATGCGCACGTCGAACACGAAATCCGCGTCCAGCGCCACCCCGTGCTTGAAGGCGAAGGACTCGAACAGCAGGGTCAGGCGCGAGGCCTCCAGCTGCACGACCTGGCGCACCCACGCGCGCAGCTGCGCCGGGCGCAGTCCGCTGGTGTCGATGTGCAGCCCGAGCCGGGCCACCGGGGCGAGCAGCTCGCGCTCGAGCTCGATGGCCTCGATCAGCGCCGGCGCCGACGCCGGCGAGGGCCGCCCCGGCGTGCTGCGCGCCAGCTCGCCGCGACGCGCCGTCAGCGGGTGCGCGCGCCGCGTCTCCGAGAAGCGTTGCACCAGGGTGTCGGTGCCGCAGTCCAGGTAGATGAAATGCAGGTCGCATTGCGCGCGCAGGCGCTGCACCAGCTCGGGCAACAGGCCCAGGCCCTCGGCGCCGCGCGCATCCATGGCGATGGCCAGGCGCCGGTAGCCGGCCTGCATCGCCACCGCCAGCAACTCGTCGACCAGTTGCGCCGGCAGGTTGTCGACGCAGTAGTAGCCGGCATCCTCCAGCGAGTTCAACGCGATAGTCTTGCCCGACCCGGACACCCCGGACAGCAACACCACGCGCAGCGCCCGCGCGTCGTGCGGCGGCGCCGCGAGGCCATGCCGTGGATCCGGCGGGTCGGATGGGCCGGGTGGGCCCGATGGGCCGGGTGGATTCGTCGTCTGCGATGGCATCGGCTGGCTCCCCTTCGCGGTTGCGCGGCGCTCAGGCCGCGCCGCGCCTGCGCCTGGCGCGCGGCGCCGCGGCCGCCTGCAGCATTTCACGCGCGTGCGCCAACGCGACCTCGGACGCCGCGTCACCGCCGAGCATGCGCGCGATCTCGCGCACCCGCGCCGGCGCATCCAGTTCGCTCACGTGGCTGAGACTGCGGCCGTCGCGGCTGCGCTTGTCGACCTGCAGGTGGCGCGATGCGCCGGCGGCCACCTGCGCCAGGTGGGTCACCGCCAGCACCTGGCGGTCGGCGCCCAGGCCGGCCAGCAAGCGCCCCACGGTGTGCGCGACGGCGCCGCCGATGCCGGCGTCGACCTCGTCGAACATCAGCGTGCCCAGCGGCTGTTGCGCGGCGGTGGTGGCCGCCAGCGCCAGCGCGATGCGCGACAGCTCGCCGCCCGAGGCCACGCGCGCCAGCGGACGCAGCTCGGCGCCGGCGTGCCCGGCCACCAGCAGTTCCACCGCCTCGGCCCCCGCGGCCTGCACCTGCGGCAGCTCGCGCAGCGCCACCTCGAAGTCCCCACCCTTCATGCCGAGTTCCTGCATCAGCTCGCGCACGCCGCCGGCCAGCCGGGTCGCCGCGCCGGCGCGGCGCTCGCTCAGGCGTGCCGCGATCTCGCGCAGCGCCGCCTGCGCCGCGCGCTCGCGCGCGGCCAGCGTGTCCAGGTCGGCGCCCTGCTCCAGCTGCTGCAGGCGCGCGCGCAACTGCTGCCAGTGACCCGCCAGTTCGTCGGCGCCGACACGCTGCCGGCGCGCCTGCGCCAGCCACGCGGAAATGCGCGCGTCGACCTCGGCCAGGCGTTGCGGGTCGACGTCGGCCTGGCGCAGCCGCGCCGCCATCTCGTGGCCGAGTTCGGCGCCCAGCGTGCCCATCTGCTCCATCTGCTCGAGCAGCGGCTGCAGCCCGGTGTCGATGCCCGCGGCCGACTGCAACGCCTGCTGCGCGCGCGCCAGCATGCGCAGCGCGCCGGTCTCGTCGTCGTCCAGCCAGGCCGAGGCGGCCTGCAGCTGCTCGATCAGCTCGGCCGCGTGCGCCAGACGCCGATGCTCGGAATTCAGCGGCTCCCACTCGCCGTCCTGCGGTGCCAGCCGCTCCAGCTCGGCCAGTTCCACTTCCAGCGCCTCGCGCTCGCGCTGCAACTGCCCGGCGTCGTCGCGCGCCGCGCGCAAGCGCTCGTCGGCGTCGTGCCAGTCGCGCCAGGCCTGCGCGCAGGCCTGGCGCTCGGCACCGGCGCCGGCATAGGCGTCGAGCAGGTCGCGCGCGCAATCGCTGCGTGCCAGGCTCTGCCAGGCATGCTGGCCGTGGATGTCGACCAGCGCCTCGCCGGCCCGGCGCAACTGCGCCAGGGTCGCCGGGCTGCCGTTGAGAAAGCCCCGCGAACGCCCCTGCGCGTCGATGACCCGCCGCAGCAGCAGCGTGGCATCGCGCTCGAAACCCTGTTCGTCCAGCCAGGGCACGAGTTCCGGCGGAGTGTCGAACTCGGCGCTGATCTCGGCACGCGCAGCCCCCGGCAGCAGCACCGAGGCATCGCCGCGCTCGCCCAGCGCCAGTTTCAGCGCGTCGATCAGGATCGACTTGCCGGCGCCGGTCTCGCCGGTCAGCGCGGTGAAGCCGGCGCCGAACTCCAGCTCGAGTTCGTCCACCAGCACGAAGTCACGGATATGCAGTCGGCGCAGCATGGTTCAGGGCCCGGCGGGCTGGTTCAGGCCTTCAGTCCTCGACCCCGAGGATCTCGTGCCAGTGCAGCTTCTTGCGCAGGGTCGAGAAATAGCTCCACCCGGGCGGGTGCAGGAACACCGCGCGGTACGGCGCGATGCGCAGCCGGATGCGGTCGCCGCCGAGCAGGTCGGCGAAATGCTGCATGTCGAAGTTCACGCCCACGTCGCTGCGCGAAGCCACCTCGATCTCGATGTGCACCTGCTCGGGCAGCACGATCGGCCGGTTCGACAGCGTGTGCGCGGCGATCGGCACCAGCACCAGCCCGGGCAGGCTGGGATGCAGGATCGGCCCTCCGGCCGACATCGCATAGGCGGTGGAACCGGTCGGCGTGGCCACGATCAGCCCGTCGGCGCGCTGCGCGTACATCGCGCGCCCGTCGACGTCCACGCGCAGCTCGACCAGCCCGGTGGCGCCGCTGCGGTTGACCACCACGTCGTTGATGGCGATGCCGTTGTAGATCAGCTCGCCGTCGCGCAGCACGCGCCCGTCCAGCACCGCGCGCTGCTCGCGCTCGAAGTGCCCGGCCAGCATCGCGCCCAGCGCCTGCGGCCACTGGGCCTCGGCGATGTCGGTGATGAAACCCAGGCGCCCCGAGTTGATTCCCATCAGCGGCACCCCCGACGGCGCCAGCTGGCGCGCCGCGCCCAGCATCGTGCCGTCGCCCCCGACGACGATGGCGACCCAGTCGCCCGACGCACCATGCCCGACGTCCTGCAGCGTGGCACAGGGGTAGCCCGGCAGCTCGCACTGCAGCGAGGTCTGCTCCTCGATCACCGGCTCCACCCCCTGGGCAGTCAGCCACGACGCGATCTCGCCCAGCGTGCGCGAGACTCCGCTGGCCTGGTGCTTGCCGATCAGGACTGCGTGCTGGAAAACGGGTGTGGACATGGGCTGGGGGCGATGAACACGCTCGGATGGGCACGCGCCGCTCGCACGCCGCGGGCGCGCGCCGGGACTGCACGGAATTACAGCACAGGCGGGGCCACTCGGGCGCCGCCGGAGCCGGCCGCGAAGGATCGGCCCCACACATGCCGTCGAGGATTTTAAAATCCCCCCATGGATGAAAGAGCCCGAGTCCTGCTCAAGACCCTGATCGAGCGCTACATCGCCGACGGCCAGCCGGTCGGCTCGCGCACGCTTTCGCGGGCCTCGGGCCTGGAGCTTTCGGCGGCCACCATCCGCAACGTGATGGCCGACCTCGAGGAACTCGGGCTGATCGCCAGCCCCCACACCTCGGCCGGACGCGTGCCGACCGCGCGCGGCTACCGGCTGTTCGTCGACACCATGCTCACCGCGCACCCGCTGGGCGAGGCCGGCGAACTCGAGCAGCGTTTCCGCTCCGAGCTGTCCGGGGTGGAGCCGCAGAAGGTGATCGTCAACGCCGCGCGATTGCTGTCGAACCTGTCGCACTTCGTCGGCGTGGTGATGAGCCCGCGGCGCGACGCCGCGTTCCGCCACATCGAATTCCTGCGCCTGTCGGCGCAGCGCATCCTGGTGATCCTGGTGGATGCCACCGGTGACGTGCAAAACCGCATCATCACCTCCACCCACCCCTACACGCAGTCGCAACTGACCGAGGCGGCCAACTACCTGAACGCGCATTGCAGCGGCCTGAGCTTCGAGCAGATGGCCGCGCAGCTGCGCGGCGAGGTGGAGAACCTGCGCGGCGAGATCGTCGGGCTGATGCAGGCCGCGGTGGCCGCCGCCAGCCAGGCCGCCGCCGAGCAGCAGGACCAGGTGGTGGTGTCCGGGCAGCAGCAGCTGCTGCGCGTCGACGACCTGTCGGGCGACCTCGCCAGCCTGCGCCGGCTGTTCGACCTGTTCGAGCAGAAGTCCCTGCTGCTGCGCCTGCTGGAGAGCTCCGACCGCTCCGAGGGCGTGCGCATCTACATCGGCGGCGAGAACGAGGTCGTGCCCTTCGAGGAGCTGTCGGTGATCACCTCCCCATACGAGGTCGACGGACGGGTGGTCGGAACCCTCGGCGTGATCGGCCCGACCCGCATGCCCTACGAGCGCATGATCCGCATCGTCGACATCACCGCGAAGCTGGTCGGCAACGCGTTGAGCCAGCGTTAGTCCGGGGCGCTCGAGCAGTCCAGCGCGGCCTCGCGCAGGCGCCCGCCGGCGGACATCACGAGTTCGCGCCCCGCCACCCGCGGCGCGCCGCCGCCCGCGGGGCAGACCCGCCAGCGCCCCATCAGCAGCGCGCCGCCGGGCTGGCGCGGCCAGCCCCCGGCATCGAAGCGCGCGCCGCGCGCCAGAACGGGGTCGGAATCGATGGCCACGCCCGCGAACGCCGGCCCGACCGCCAGGATCTGCGCGCCCGCGCGAGGGTCGCGAGGGTCGTCAGTCAACGCGACCCAGCCGTGCTCCCAGCGCGCGGCGCCATCGCAGTCCATACCGTCGGAGCTCGGGCACAACCGGACCGGCGTGCCGAGGCGCAAGGCTTCCAGCCGTGCCAGGCGCAGCGCATCCAGCAGCGCCGACGACGCCGCGCGCACGCGCTGCGCGCGCAGCGCGTCCACCAGCGACGGCAACGCCACGCACAGGCACACGGCCATCACCGCGACCACGACCATGGCCTCGATCAGCGTGACTCCCGGCGCCCTTCGCCCCATCGCGCGCATTGTGGCCCGCGCACCGCGGCTGCCCGCCGCCGCGCCGCGAAGCCCGCGAGCCGCCCGGTAGAATCCGCCCTTCCCCGCAAGCGCCGCTGCCGCGCGACCCGCGGGCCCTTAGCTCAATGGTCAGAGCAGCGGACTCATAATCCGTTGGTTGCGGGTTCGAGCCCCGCAGGGCCCACCAAGCAAAATAGCGGCTCCCGGGGCGATTCCGCCCGAACCACATAGCTCCAGACCGGCGCCATGTAATGGCAGTGGAAGGGTTGGAGCGAAATGCCTGCCCTCCCGTGGTCATGGAGCTCGCGCAGGGAAATGTCGGACCCAGCCGCCCATGTCGCCGGCATGATTCCAGCGCCCGGCGCCCCAGATCGATGACGCGCAGCCACCCATGATGCTGCCGGGCGGTGTGCCCCTCGGCTGCCAGCACTTGGACGTCCAGGACGGCCTCACGACCGCGCGGCAAGACGTCACGGACCGCCATCGCCGGCACCTCCGAACCCAGGTTCGGACGCCGCCGAGGCGCTGCACCTCGAGCGCCACGGGGCGGCGCCGGTGGCGAATTGCCTACACCGATAATGCACATTATCGTGTGCTGGATCTCGGTAGTTCGGACCGAACCGCGGCCCCTCGCTCGAGCGGAAAAGCCGCGGCGCACCGAACCCTATCCAAACCCCCTCCTCCGCGGCGTCAGGACGCCGGAAAACTGCAGTTGAGGTGGTTCCCGAGGCGTTCGGCAGGGTTCGAGCAGGGCGGCGCCAGCACGGCCTGAATCGCCTGGAACACCCTCCGAACCCTCCCAGTCCTACCGCGCGCCGCCGGCGCCGGTCATGGCCTGCTGCACCAGCACGCGGGAGACAATTGGCACGCCGTCACGCCGCAGGAAGGGAATGCCCAGCGCCTGCAGCACCCTGCACTGCGCGGCCGCGCGCTGCTTGCCGGTGAGCGTGGCGACCTCCTCGTGGGTGAGGTACTCGCCCACGCCGGCGCCCGGCGCAACGGGTGCTGCTGGCTGCTCGCCTGGCGCTGGCGCTGCACCCCCTTCGGCAGCCCAGTGGATCGGGCCGCGCATGCGGTTTTGGCGCAGGTTGGCTGCGGACCGTGCCTTGCCCTCCGGTGTCCTCGGGCCCCGGCTGGCGCCACCATGGAGCGCGCAGCGGTGGCCGGCACCATCACCCGGCTGGATGCACACGAAGTCGAAATCCTTCCGCGCCATGCACAGGTGAACCTTTGATGTGCGGGCGAGGCTCAGGGCCCACTTGCCGTAGTCGGTGGTGAGGCTGACGCCGCTCGCGCGCAGGCGCGCCTCGTTCGCGGCACCGACAGGGTTGCCGGCGGGTGTGGTGCTGATGCTCATGGTCGCTGTTCCTCGGGAACTCAATGCGAGGAACAGTCGACCGGGACGGTTCAAAGCGGAACCCTCGGCCAAGCGCGCACGCGAGCCACGAAAAACCGCCCGAAGGCGGCCGAGCGGGGAGAGGAGGTTAGTAGCCGCCCGGATCGAACCGGCAGTGGCTGAGCATGGGCGAGCCGAGCATCATGCCGTCGCCGACGCATAGGAGGGTGACTTCGTTGCCCTTGCTGAGGGCTGCGGCCCGCTGATCCTGCGAGGTGAGGACGGTTGCTTGCACCACGCCGATCGGGTCGCCGTCACGCAGCCCGACCCACACCGAGCCGTCAAAGCTCTTGTTGATGCTCGACACCACGCCATTGACCATCAGCAGCCGGTGCTTGAACCGATCGTCCGCGGCGACCTCGTTGGCGTGGTAGGCCGCGTAGAGTTGGGGAGCAGCAATCGCAATGGGCGGCACATGGGAAGGCGCAGGTTCAGGCGTGCTCGACGCATTGAACGTGTAGAAGGCGATCGCGAGTACGCCGGCAAGCGTGATCCAGATGGCGCCGATGTAGCCGCTGTCGGGGACCACCCCGCGCTGCGCAAGGATGGCGGCCTTGTAGCGTCCGCGATAGAACAGGTAGAGCGGCAGCCCGACGATCCCGACAAAGAGGGTCAGCAGCGACCAGGTTACAGGGCTGGCGCGGCCCATGCCGGAAACGAGTCCGTTGCCCACACCAAGCTTCCTGGCATCCAGGTACACCAGGATCGCCAAGAGCACGACGAGAAGTAACGAAATCAAGGTTCCCCCCTACTCCGCCGATTGTTGTTCAGTGCAACGCGTGCCGTTGGACTCTTCCGCAGGTGCGACCGGAAGGGGTTGCCTCAAGCAGTCCCAGCATATGCTCGGACGCTCGCCGTCGCCACTGTCGTCTCGAAATGTTCATCCGGCATCGCGGCGAGTTGCAGGTAGCGGCTGGACTGATCGCGGGTCAGGCCGATGACGGCGAGGGACGAGGGAACCTCGGTCGAAGGGTTCGACCGAGCTCCGGTATTGCGCTCGGTGGCCCCGTCAAGTGGCCTTGGGTCCGACATGGGGCGTTCCTGGTAGGGCCGCCAGCTCGTCCACCTGAGCGATCGGAATGCGGCCGGCGCGGTTGAGCTTGAGCGCTCCGGACTGGATGAGCTTGCGGATGGTCGGCTCCGACATGCGCAGCATCGCCGCGGCTTCCTTCTGCGTGACGTGTGGCGGCCTGGGGTGCGTCTCAGCGTACAGCTGCACGGCGCGGACCGCGATCGCGAGGACTTCGCAGTCCGCGGCGCCGCCGGCACCCTGGCAGCCGTCGCTTCGGCGCTCAGCCGCGCCGCCCTGTGGCTGGCTAAGCATTGCGCTTGTGATCTGCTCGGCAATCGCCGCGGTCAGGGTTTGAACGGCCGTAGCAATGTCCTGGTTCGCCATGTTCCACCTCCTCAGTGCTTGGGCGCCGATCGAACGCCTGCAACATGCATGAAAAACCCGGCGCGCGGCCGGGTCGATCGTTGCCGGGCTGACGCCCTAGAAGTGTCCCAACGCCTCGTCGGCTTCTGTCTCGATCATGACCAGCAACTCGACGGCGCTGAGGCGATCGACGCCGGTGTCATCATGACTTGGCATTGCGTTCTCGACGATGCGGCGTACCGCGCGGGCCAGGGTCAGGGCGTGCAGGAGGGCGCGCTCTGCGGCGCCCACGTCTTCCTTGGTTGGATCAGCCAGGGCTCTTTCCCTCGACAGGGCCTCCGTAGGTCTTGGGCTGCAGCAGTTTGGACGTGGCGTAGTTGGTGATGTAACCCACAGCCGCGATGATGTCGACAGATTCTCTGATCGCGGCGAAAGCCGCTATCGCCCGAGTGCCTTGGAGAACACCGGAACTGATGCGGCCTTCGTCGGCATCCTGGGCGTCCTGCGCAATCAGGCAGCCCAGCCCCTCGGCCAAGTCCGCGAGGTTGGGCGCAAACTCTTCCGAATGGACATCGAACATGGCAACGGCCTCGAGCTGCTCACGGTTCATCTGATCGAGCGCCAGGTCGCCAATCTCGCGAATGAGATTTCCGATGCTGTTAGCCATGATGCA